>DATMUQ010000383.1:0-23237 GCA_035563795.1 Terriglobales bacterium
TCGACCATGCCGAACGGGCGCTGCAACACTTCATCGAGGCAGGCGACGTGCTGGGCCAGGCGCAGTCGGAACGGCTGCTCGGCGCCATCTACAGCCGCATGCAGCTGCTCGACGATGCCCAGCGCCATCTGCTGCAGGCGCTCGACCTCGCCAATGGCAGCGAACTGGATTTCTTCGGCTTGAGTGCCCGCGCCACCAGCTTGCTGCGCCTCGGCCAGCTGGAACAGCTGCGCCATCGCTACGATGAGGCCCTGCGCTACCACCACCGGGCGCTGGCTTTGGCGCGCCAGATCGAGGATCGCAGTTTGCAGCTGCGCACGCTGAATGGTGCCGCCGATGCGATGATCAATCTCGGCCAGCTGCCGGAAGCGGCACAGAGCCTGGAAGTGGCGCAGCGCGTCGCCACGTTGTTCGAAAGCCCGGCGGCGCAAGGCGAGACCATGTGCCTGCAGGCGGCACTGCAATTGCGCCTCGGCGATGCCCGGGCCGCCCTGCAGATCGGCGAGGAAGCCCTGCGCTATATCGAGGCGACCGGCACCCATGGCAACATGCCGCGCTGCCGCCTCATCCTGTGCGATGCGGCGAAGGCGCTCGGCGATCACGAAGCGGCCCTGCGCCATTTCGAGGTTTATCACACGCTGCAGCAGGCCAGCTTGATGACCATGGCCGACCAGCAGCGCCAGAGCCTCGGCTCGCAGATCGTCGACGAAAAGAGCAAGCGCCTCGCCCTCGACCGCGCCCGCCGGCAATTGGAGACGCTGGTCGCCCAGCGCACCACCGAGCTCGCCGAGACGGTGCAACGCCTGGAGCGCGAGGCGCAGGAGCGCCTGGCGATGACGGAATCGCTGATCGAGGCGAAGCAGAATGCCGAGGCCGCCAATCGCAGCAAATCGGAATTCCTCGCCAATATCAGCCATGAACTGCGCACACCTTTGAACGCCATCATCGGCTTCTCGGAAGCGATGATGCTGGAGATGTTCGGGCCGCTCGGCGGCGACCAGTATCGCAACTATGCCGGCGACATCCATGACAGCGGCCATCTGCTGCTGTCGCTGATCAACGACATTCTCGATCTTTCCAAGATCGAGGCCGGCAAGCATCGCCTGCATATCGAGCCGCTTGATCTCTTCGAAGTGCTGCAAGCGGCCTTGCGCCTGGTGGAGCAACGGGCCCGTGACAACAATCTGCGTCTCGCGCTGCAGATGCCGCCGCGCCGCCCCAGTCTGAAGGCCGACCGCCGGGCGGTGACGCAGATGGTGCTGAACCTGCTTACCAATGCCGTCAAGTTCACCCCGGCCGGCGGCAGCATCATGCTGAGCTGCAGCGTACTCGATGACGGCGTTGCCATCACCGTCGAGGATACCGGCATCGGCATGTCGCCGGAGGATATCCCGGTGGCGCTCTCCGCCTTCGGCCAGCTCGACAACCCCTATACCCGCAGCCATCAGGGCACCGGCCTCGGCCTGCCCATGGTGAAGGCCCTGGCCGAGTTGCATGGCGGCAGCTTCAATATCGAAAGCATGGTCGATCACGGCACCGCCGTCACCATCTGGCTGCCGCGGGAACCGGTGATTCGCGCGGAACCGCCCGCCACCAATGACCGCCCCCAGCTCGGCCACGATCCGCAGGGCGACGCTTAAAGGCATCGATCTGTTCGTTTAGCTTTGCTAGTAGCGGCTACTCTACTGTCATGCCCGGACTTGATCCGGGCATCCACGCCAGCATCAAGCATGACCTATCTATGGACTCTCGGGTCAAGCCCGAGAGTGATAAGAGAGTGCTAGCGGCTCATCGTTCGTGCGGTCAAACGAAAGCCCCCACCATAATCCTCCCGGAATCAGGAGATGGAGGGAGGAGGCTTTAAGCTCGGTGATGAAAGCTAAGTCGGTTGTTAAGCGCGCCTAGTTATCCGACATCTTCAGTGCGGCGATGAAGGCGGATTGCGGGATCTCGACATTGCCGTATTGCCGCATCCGCTTCTTGCCTTCCTTCTGCTTGTCGAGCAGCTTGCGCTTACGGCTGATATCGCCGCCATAGCACTTCGCCGTCACGTCCTTGCGCATGGCGCTGACGGTTTCGCGGGCGATCACCTTGCCGCCGATCGCCGCCTGGATGGCGATCTTGAAGAGCTGGCGCGGGATCAGGTCTTTCAAACGCGTGCAGAGCTGGCGGCCACGGCTTTCCGACTGACCGCGATGGACGATCATCGACAAAGCGTCGACCGGGTCGCCATTGACCATGATGTTGAGCTTGACGAGATCGCCCTCGGCATAGCTGTCCATGTGATAGTCGAAGCTGGCATAGCCGCGGCTGACCGATTTCAGGCGATCGTAGAAATCGAACACCACTTCGTTGAGCGGCAGACGATAGACCAGCATGGCGCGGCTGCCGGCGTAAGTGAGTTCGACCTGCACGCCGCGACGATCCTCGCAGAGCTTCAGGATCGAGCCGAGATATTCGTCGGGCACCAGGATGGTCGCCTTGATCCAGGGCTCTTCGATATGGTCGATCTGCATCACATCCGGCATATCGGCCGGATTGTGCAGCTCCATCACCTCGCCCTTGGTGAGATGGATCTTGTAGACGACGCTGGGCGCCGTGGTGATGAGGTCGAGATTGAACTCACGCTCCAGGCGCTCCTGGATGATCTCGAGATGCAGCAAGCCGAGGAAGCCGCAGCGGAAGCCGAAACCAAGCGCCGCCGAGGTCTCCATCTCGAAATGGAAGCTGGCATCGTTGAGGCGGAGCTTGGCGAGGCTGTCGCGCAGATTCTCGAAATCGGCGGCATCGGTCGGGAAGAGGCCGCAGAACACCACCGGGATCGAGGGCTTGAAGCCGGCCAGCGCATGTGCCGTCGGGCGCTTTTCCTCGGTGATGGTGTCACCGATGCGGCAATCGGCGACGGCCTTGATGCCGGCAGTGATGAAACCGACTTCGCCCGGGGTCAATTGCGGCAAGTGCACGGCCTTCGGCGAGAAGACGCCGACCTTTTCCACCGTGTAGAGCGCATCTGCCGCCATCATCTTGATCTTCATGCCGGGCTTGAGAACACCGTCCTTGACCCGCACCAGAATGACGACGCCGAGATAGGCGTCATACCAGCTGTCGATCAGCATGGCCGACAGGGGTGCCGCGGCATCGCCGGTGGGGGCGGGCAGGCGGTTGACGATGGCTTCCAGCACGAGGTCGATGCCGATGCCGGTCTTGGCCGAGATTGGCACGGCATCGGAGGCATCGATGCCGATCACATCCTCGATCTGCTGCTTGACCCGGTCCGGCTCGGCGGCCGGCAAATCGATCTTGTTGAGGACCGGGACGATCTCATGATTGGCATCGATCGCCTGGTAGACATTGGCCAGGGTCTGGGCCTCGACACCCTGGCTGGCATCCACGACCAGCAGCGAGCCTTCGCAGGCGGCGAGGCAGCGGCTGACTTCATAGGCGAAGTCGACATGGCCGGGCGTGTCCATCAGGTTGAGCTGATAGGTCTCGCCGTTCAGGGCCTTGTATTCCAGCCGCACGGTCTGCGCCTTGATGGTGATGCCGCGTTCGCGCTCGATCTCCATGGAATCGAGCACCTGTTCCTTCATCTCGCGATCGGAGAGCCCGCCGCAGGCCTGGATCAGCCGGTCAGCCAGGGTCGATTTCCCATGATCGATATGGGCGATGATGGAAAAGTTGCGGATATGGCTGAGATCGGTCATCAGGATTCCAAACGGGCTAAGCCCAAACAAAGTAAGGCCAAACTGGCATGATTGCGGCGCAAGATAGGGGTTGCGCCCCGTAAGATCAACTGGCCGGAAAGCTAAATCCGATCAAAGGCTTGGCGGCAGGTTGCAGCGCACTGGCCGGGTCGGTTGCCAGCCGGCCTTGCCGATGCCAGGATTTGTCCCATCTAACCCTTCCACCACCCGTGTCATCTCATCCCGTCTCTCCGCCCGCGCCGATCTGGCCGGGCCAGCGTTCCAGGAGGCTCCATGACCGCCATCCCCTATCGCACCGCTCTCATCATCGGCACCGGCCCCGGCATCAGCGCCTCGCTGGCGCGGCAATTGTCGAACCTCGGCCTCAAGGTCGGCATCGCCGCCCGCAATGCCGGGAAACTTGCCGATCTTGCCAAGGAAACCGGGGCGCAGAGCTTCGCCGTCAATGCCGCCGACCCCGCCGCCATGACCCGGCTGTTCGATGAAGCCGATGCCAGGATCGGGGTGCCGGATCTCGTCGTCTATAATGCCAGCGGCCGGGTCCGCGGACCTTTGGCGGAACTCGATCCTGCCGCCGTCAAGGAAGCCATCGATGTCTCGGCTTTCGGCGCCTTCCTCGCGGTACAACAGGCGGCAAAGCGCATGCTGCCGAAGGGCCATGGGGCCATCCTGCTGACCGGCGCTACGGCCGGTGTGAAGGGCTTCGCTTTGTCGGCACCCTTCGCCATGGGCAAGTTTGCGCTCCGCGGCCTGGCGCAAAGTGCCGCTCGCGAGCTGTCGCCCAAGGGCATCCATGTCGCCCATTTCGTCATCGACGGCAGCGTGAAGAGTGCGGTGCGCCAGGAGCCGGCCGACAAGCCCGACAGCATGCTCGATCCCGATGCCGTCGCCCAGTCTTACATCGCCATACTGCAGCAGCCGCGCAGCGCTTGGTCCTGGGAGATCGAACTCCGGCCCTGGGTGGAGAATTTCTGAGGCAGCCCGCCATCCTGCCCTCTTCCTTAACGGCACCTGCAGATTGGCGGAGGGCACAAAGCCGAGGCATCAATCATCCATTTGAATGATGCTGCCCATACCGCGCCTGCAACGGTCAGGCGCGGTGTCCTTTCTGTCAGGCGGGGGGTATAGTGTACCGCCAGCGACGATGCTGACGCCAATCCAGGCAGGAGGGGGCGATCATGGGCAGGAAATTCGGCGCGGAATTCTTCGGCACATTCTGGTTGGTTCTCGGTGGCTGCGGCAGTGCCGTGCTGGCGGCTGCCTTTCCCAATGTCGGGATCGGCCTGCATGGCGTGGCGCTCGCTTTCGGCCTCACCGTCATGACCATGGCTTTCGCCGTCGGCCATATTTCCGGCGGCCATTTCAACCCGGCGGTGACGATCGGCCTCGTCGTCGGTGGCCGGCATCCCGCCAGTGAGGCGGTCGGCTATATCATCGCCCAGGTCTTGGGCGCCATCGCGGCGGCCTTCGTTCTCTATGTCATCGCCAGCGGCCAGGACGGTTACACGGGCAATCTCGCTGCCAATGGCTATGGCGATCTTTCGCCGGGCAAATATGCCCTGCCGGCGGCCTTGGTTTGCGAGGTGGTGATGACCGCGTTCTTCCTGATCGTCATCATGGGGGCGACAGATGCGCGCGCACCGAAGGGCTTCGCGCCGATCGCCATTGGCCTGTGCCTCACCATCATCCATCTGGTCTCGATCCCGGTCACCAATACCTCGGTCAATCCGGCCCGCAGCACCGGTCCGGCTCTGGTGGAGATGTTGACTGGTCATGGCGCCGGCGCGATGGGCCAGCTTTGGCTGTTCTGGGTGGCGCCGATCATCGGTGCGGCGCTCGGCGCGTTGATCTATAAATGGCTCGGCGATACCGCCCAGGGCACCGTCGGTGTCACGGCTTCGCCGCCGACCATCAAGCAGGCATAGATCGCCCTCCGCCCCGCTGGCGCCGTGAGGTGCGGCGCAACGTGGAGGAAGTGGATGAGCGATCTCTCGGGGCGTGTTGCCCTTGTCACCGGTGCGACCTCCGGCATTGGCACCGCCATCGCCCGGCACTTCGCCGCCAGTGGCGCGACGCTTGTGCTGACCGGCCGCAATCAAGCGGCGGGCGGTGAGATCGCAGCTGACTGTCATGCGCGCTTCATCGCCGGCAATATCGCCGATCCGGCTTTCCCCGACCAATTGGTGGCCGAGACCGTGGCGGCTTTCGGCCGCATCGACATCCTCGTCAACAATGCCGGCATCACCCATCGCGGCTCAGTGCTGGAGGTCGGCGATGCCGACTGGGCGCGGGTGATGGAGGTCAATGTCACGGCCCTGATGCGCTGCTCGCGCGCCGCCTTGCGGCATATGGTCGAGGCCGGCAAGGGCAGCATCGTCAATATCGCTTCCGATTTCGCGGTCGTTGCCGGCCGCAATGAAGCCGCCTATTGCGCCTCGAAAGGCGCCGTGCTGCAGCTCACCAAGGCAATGGCGCTGGACCATGGCCCGCAGGGGATCCGGGTGAATGCTGTCTGCCCCGGCGATGTCGAGACACCGATGCTGGTCGAGGGCATCGTCTCTGGGGGCGAGGATCCTGCTGCCGGTCTCGCGCGCAAGGGTGCCGCTTTTCCGCTCGGCCGCGTCGGTCGGCCAGAAGAGGTGGCGAAGGTCGTCGCCTTCCTCGCCTCGGATGATGCCAGCTATGTCACCGGCGCCGGCTGGCTGGTCGATGGCGGCAACACGGCAGGATAAAGCGATAGAGGGCTCAGGAAATTCCTGCGTGGGTCCGTGGCGTCTTCAGTGCTTTCATGTCGGAGTGAGCAGTGTGGCCAGGCTTTCATCACTACTTGTCATGAGTGTCGCTCTTGTCATCGGCGGCTGTGCCAGCCACACGTCGCCAGCGGTAAATCTGTTTTCGCCTGATGAGCAGAACCTAGCCAATGCGGTTCTCGGCATGGACCAATTAGAATATGGCAATGCATGCCCGACGATCAGCTTGTTGCAGCGTGACATCTTCGCCAGGGACGACACGGGAAAGCCGTCCATTGAGCGATGGCTGGTTGATGCTTGTGGTCAAAAAACCCGTTACCGGGTCACCTATTCCGCCCTGCCGAATGGCGTGAAGCCGGACGGTGTTTCTGCGATCCATTTCAGTCGAGAGGGGTGACTGCGTTGAGGGAAGCACTCCAGCTTCCGTCAATCGCGATCGCGCTTTAGCCCCTTGCGGCAGACCTCGCGCAAGCAGCCGCGCAGCCAGCGATGCACCGGATCGGCATCGAGGCGCGGATGCCAGAAGAGCGAGATGGTGATCTCCGGTGGCGGCGCGGGCAGGCTGAAGCTGTGCATGCCGGCACGGAGATTGCCGGTATAGCGTTCCGGCACGGTGGCGATGAGATCGGAGGATCGCGCCAGCGCCAAGGCGGTCGAAAAGCCGCTGACGTAAGTGGCGATGTTGCGTTCCAACCCCTGTGCCGCCAAGGCATCGTCGATCGGCGCCCGGTCGATGATCCGGCGGGCGACACCGATATGCCGGCCGGCGGCATAGCGGGCGGCCGTGATCCGGCCTTTGCTCAAGGCATGTCCCGCGCGCACCACGCCGACGAAACGGTCCTGGAACAGGGCCTGGATACGAAGCTCCGGCCCGGTATCGGTGCCGGCGACACCGGTTTCGAGATCGACGCTGCCTTCCCGCAAGGGCGTATTGTCCTTGTCCGCCTTCTGCAGGAAGCGCAGGCGGATGCCGGGCGCCTCAGCGGTGACGCGCGCGATGATTTCCAGCCCGAAATTTTCCACGAAGCCTTCGCGGGTCCGCAGGGTGAAGATGCGCTCGACTTGCGCGAGGTCAGGCTGCTCGATCGGGCGCAGGACGGCCTGGGCATCCTGCACCAACCGGCTTGCCTGTTCCCTGAGCTCCAAGGCGCGCGGCGTCGGCACCAGGCCACGCCCGGCCCGCACCAGCAGCGGATCGCCGGTGGTCTCCCGCAGCCGCGCCAAGGCCCGGCTCATGGCCGAGGGGCTGAGCCGCAGGCGCTTGGCGGCGCGGGCGACACTGCCTTCGCTCAGCAGCACGTCCAGGGTGACCAACAGATTGAGATCGGGCATCGACATGGGGCGATGCTAGCACAGGTGGCATGGCGTTCCATGCACGAATAAAGTGCTATTGCTGCATCTTCCGCCATATGAGGTGGCTAGCTACCCTATCCGGCAGGCCCGAATTGGGCATTGCCAGATAACGGAGTCCATCGTGAATTCCCTCACCAAAGCCGCCCCGGGACCGGATCAGGCCACCGGATCACCCACCCAGATCAGCCCTGGCCCGACCAGGCTAAGCGGCCCGGCACGCTGGGCGCTCGCCGCTTTGTCGCTCTCCATGCTGATGCCATCGCTCGATACCAGCATCGCCAATGTCGGCCTGCCGACTTTGGTCCATGCCTTCGATGCCTCCTTCCAGGCGGTGCAATGGGTGGTGCTGGCTTATCTCCTCGCCATCACCACGCTTATCGTCAGTGTCGGCCGGCTGGGCGATCTCATCGGCCGACGGCGCCTGCTGCTCTGGGGTATCATGCTCTTCACGGCTGCCTCCCTGTTCTGCGGTGTGGCGCCAAGCCTGCCCCTGTTGATTGCCGCCCGTGCCGCGCAGGGTCTCGGTGCCGCCATCATGATGGCGCTGACGGTGGCGCTGGTCGGCGAGACGATCCCCAAGGCGAAGACCGGCAGCGCCATGGGCCTCCTCGGCACCATGTCGGCGATCGGCACGGCGCTCGGGCCGTCGCTCGGCGGTTTCCTGATCGCCGGCTGCGGTTGGCGCACGATCTTCCTCGTCAATGTGCCGCTGGGGATCATCAACTTCCTGCTGGCCCGGCGCTATCTCTCGGCGCCGCAACAAGCCACGCCACCATCGCAATCCGGCAAACCGCGCTTCGACAAGCTGGGCACCTTGCTGCTGGCACTGACCCTGGCCGCTTATGCGCTGGCGGTAACGATCGGTGGCGGTCATCTCGACCGGCTCAATATCGCCTTGCTGGCGGCAGCGGCCCTCGGCGCCATTCTTTTTCTGATCGCCGAGGCACGCGTCGCCTCGCCGCTGATCAAGCTCGCGATGTTCCGTGATCCCGTGCTGAGCGGCAGCCTCGCCATGAGCGTGCTGGTGGCGACGGTGATGATGGCGACCCTGGTGGTGGGGCCGTTCTATCTCGCGCGGGGCCTGGGGCTGCAAACGGCGTTGGTCGGCCTCGTCATGTCGGTGGGGCCGGTGATCTCGGCTTTCACCGGCATCCCGGCCGGCCGCATCGTCGACCGGATGGGCGCATCCTTCATGGTCTTCGTCGGCCTGATCGAGATGGCGCTTGGCCTCGCAATGCTGACCGTGTTGCCGGCAATACTGGGCGTGCCCGGCTATATCATTGCGATCGCCGTCCTGACGCCGGGTTATCAATTGTTCCAGGCAGCCAATAACACCGTCATCATGACCGATATCCGTGCCGATCAGCGCGGTGTCGTCTCCGGCATGCTGAGCCTCTCACGCAATCTGGGCCTCATCACCGGCGCTTCCGTGATGGGCGCCATCTTCGCGATGGCGACGACGGCTCGGGATTTCATGACGGCGCAACCCGAAGCCGTGGCCGCCGGCATGCGGATCACTTTCACTGTCGCGGCATCACTGATCGTCGGCGCGATTGCCATCGCTATGCTCAGCCGAGCGGCAACTAGGCAGCAAGCGATCCCAAGCCGCTAACCGGCATACCCTTCGTCATTGCCGGGCTTGACCCGGCAATCCATGTCACCGACTGAGCAGCTGTCCAAGCAAAAGCCCCCACCCTAACCCTCCCCCGAATCGGGGGAGGGAATGGGAGGGGGCCTTAGATTGATCGAGATCTATCTGATGCTGTGGCGATTACGTTCGCAGCACGCCGCCGGTCGCCTTGTTGACCGCGGCCACCACCTTGGCGGCGGCCTGCTCGATCTCCTGATCGGTCAAGGTCTTGTCCTTCGGCTGCAAGGTGACACTGAAGGCGACCGATTTCTGATCGGCACCCAGCGAACCGCCGCTGAAGACGTCGAACAGCTTCACCTCGGTGATGAGCGCTTTATCTGCACCCTTCGCCGCCTTGAGGAGCTTGTCGGCTGCGACCTTCGCATCGACGACGAAGGCGAAATCGCGCTCGACCGGCTGGAACGGCGAGGCGTTCAGCAGCGGGCGCGCCGTGCCCTTCGAGCGCGGCAGCGGCAGGCGGTCGAGGAAGACCTCGAAGCCGACAGCCGGACCCTTCAGATCCAGCGCTTTGAGAACCTTCGGATGAAGCTCCCCGAACTGGCCGAGGATGGTGGGACCGAGACGCAACACCGCCGAGCGGCCGGGATGATAATAGCCCGGCGCCTCGGCGAGGATCTGCAGGTTGTCGACCGGCACGCCGAAGGTCGCCAGGATCACGAGTGCATCGGCCTTGGCATCGAAGGCATCGACGCCGCGCGGCTTGGCTTCCCAGTGACGCGGCCGCGCATAGCCGGCACGGATGCCGGCCGCCGCCAGGATCTGGCCCTTCTCGGTCTCGTCGTGATAGGTCGGCCCGACCTCGAAGAGATTGGCATCGCTCAAGCCGCGCGCCGCATTGCGCCCGGCGGCCTGCAGCAGGTTGCCAAGGATCGAGGGACGCATGGCGTCGAGATCGGCGCTGATCGGGTTATCGAGCAGCACCAGCTTCTCGGCGGTCTTGAAGAGTGTCGCGATGCCGCTCGCCATGAAGCTGAAGGTGACAGCTTCGGTGAGGCCACGGCCCGCCAGCAGGCGCTTGGTCAGCAAAGTGCGGCGCTGGGCCGGCGAGACCGAAGGCTGCGGCAAGGGTGTGGTGCGCGGCATCGAGACGACGGGAATATTGTCGAAATCGTTGACGCGGAGAACCTCTTCGACGATGTCGGCTTCGCCTTCGACATCAAGGCGCCAGCTCGGCACATTGACCGACCATTTGTCGGCACTGCCGGCTGTGACACCGAAGCCGAGCTTCTCCAGGATGTCCTTCTGCGTGGCCGTTGGCACATCGACGCCGCCGAGGCCCAGCACCCGGGCCGGACGGAAGTCGAGTGTCCGCTGCCACTTGGGCTCGGCACCGGTCGTGGTGACATGACTCGCCGTGCCACCGCAGAGCTCGAGAATGAGGCGCGTGCCTTCGGCGAGGCCGAGACCGACCGATTGCGGATCGACGCCGCGCTCGAAGCGGTAGCGGGCATCGGAATTGATGCCGTATTTGCGGCCGGTTCGTGCCACGGAAATGGCATCGAACAAGGCCGCTTCCAGGAACACATTGACGGTCGCCTCGGAACAGCCGGTGGTCTCGCCACCCATGATGCCGCCGATCGAGATCGCCCCGCTATCGTCCGCGATCACGGTCACGTTCTCGTCGAGCGCATAGGTCTTGCCATCGAGCGCCAGCACCTCTTCGCCGGACTTGGCGCGGCGCATCACGAGGTTGCCCTTGACCTTGTCGGCATCGAAGACATGCAGCGGCCGGGCAAGATCGAAGGTGACGAGATTGGTGATATCGACCAGCGTCGAAATCGGCCGGAGGCCGATCGAGACCAGGCGATCCTGCAGCCATTTCGGGCTGGTTCCGTTCTTGACACCCTTGATATAGACGCCGCCGGCAAGCGGGCAATACTGCCCGTCATCGGCGAGCTGCCACTTGATCGGACTCTCGAAGCTGCCCTCGATCTTCTTGACGGTGAGCGGCTTCAGCTTGCCAAGGCCCGCCGCTTCGAGATCGCGGGCGATACCGCGCACACCGAGGCAATCGGCGCGGTCGGGCGTCAGCTTGATCTCGATCACCGGATCGTCGAGCTTCTGATAAGCGGCGAAGCTGACGCCCAAGGGAGCGTCCGCCGGCAATTCGATGATGCCGTCATGATCGTTGCCGATGCCCATCTCACGCACCGAGCAGAGCATGCCGTTCGACTCAACACCACGGATGACACCAGGCTTCAGGTCGATGCCGGTGCCGGGGATATGGCTGCCGGGAGGTGCGAAGACGCCCTTCATCCCCGTGCGCGCATTGGGCGCACCGCAGACCACCTGGACGACACCCTTGCCGGTATCGACCATGCAGACGCGCAGCTTGTCGGCATTGGGATGCTTCTCGGCCGAGACGACATAGGCGACGGTGAAGGGGGCGAGCTCCTTCGTGCGGTCGCTGATGCCTTCGACCTCGAGGCCGAGCGCCGTCAGCTTACGCGCGATCGTGTCGAGATCGGCGGCGGTGTCGAGATGCTCCTTCAACCAGGAGAGAGAGAATTTCATCGCGTCAGCCCTCCGACCAGCGACGGCACATCAAGTGCCGGGAATCCATAATGCTTCAGCCAGCGGAGATCGCCATCGAAGAAGGTGCGGAGATCGGGGATGCCGTATTTCAGCATGGCAATGCGCTCGATGCCCATGCCGAAGGCGAAGCCCTGATACTCGGTGGGATCGATGCCGCAATTGGCGAGCACCTTCGGATGCACCATGCCGCAGCCGAGGATCTCCAGCCAGTCGCTGCCCTGGCCGAGCTTCAGCTCACCGCCGGAACGGTCGCAGCCGATATCGACTTCCGCCGAGGGTTCGGTGAAGGGGAAATAGCTCGGGCGGAAGCGCGTCGCGAGATTGTCGATGTTGAAGAAGGTGCGCACGAAATCGATCAGGCAACCCTTCAGGTGACCCATATGCGTGGTCTTGTCGATGACCAGGCCCTCGACCTGGTGGAACATCGGCGTATGGGTCATGTCGGAATCGCAGCGATAGGTGCGACCC
This sequence comes from Terriglobales bacterium, assembly GCA_035563795.1. Lineage (GTDB taxonomy): Bacteria > Pseudomonadota > Alphaproteobacteria > Dongiales > Dongiaceae > Dongia_B. Next base: position 12,462 of record DATMUQ010000383.1, read on the forward strand.
GGGCAGATGACCCGGATCGGCGGCTTCTTCGACTGCATGGTGCGGATCTGCACCGGCGAGGTATGGGTGCGCAGCACCATCCGGCTGCCATCTTCCTTGGGCGGCAGGTAGAAGGTGTCCTGCATCTGGCGCGCCGGATGATCGGGCGGGATGTTCAGGGCGGTGAAGTTCTTGAAGTCGTCCTCGATATCCGGACCTTCGGCGACGCTGAAGCCCATCTCGCCGAAAATGGCGATGATCTCGTCGATGGTCTGGCTGATCGGATGCAGCCTGCCTTCCGTCTCGGGGCGCGGCGGCAAGGTGAGGTCGATCGCTTCGAAAGCGAGCTTGGCGTCGAGCGCGGCCGTCTCCAGCACATCCTTGCGGGCGCCGATCGCTTCCGTCACGACATCCTTCAGGAGATTGAGCCGCTGGCCGGCTTCCTTGCGCTCTTCGGGGGTGAGCTCACCCAGGGTCTTCATCAGACCGCTGATCTCGCCCTTCTTGCCCAGCGCATCGACGCGGATCGTCTCCAGCGCTTCGACCGAGCCTGCCTCGGTCACGGCGCTCAGCCATTTGGTCTTCAACGCATCCAGATTCTGCATCTTCCGTTCCCACCGCTTGTCGCGCGGTTATCCGCAAAGCCTGGCCTAGATATGCGAAGGGGGAGGTCGGATATCCGGCCTCCCCCAAGCGACATTCGTCGGCAGGCCGGTTTAGTCGAGCTGCAACTTAAAGAGATTAATCGGCAAGGTCAGCAAATTCTGTTCTGTGCCGTCGATCGTCATGCGATCCAGCGCGATTTTCTTGGTCTGATGGTTGTTTACCCAATCGACCACGATCTGATGATCTTTGCCGCTGGACCCGACTTCCTTGATCGTCGCCGTGACGAGGACGATATCGGTGCCGTTGAAGCGGTCGGGCTTCGACCCGCTCCAGTCGATCGAGCCGTGGGCGCCGGCGATATCATTCACCAGCTGCTCATTGGTCTTGCCGGGCAGGGTCTGGTCGGCCTTGACGGCAGCGATGTCGTCGCCATAGCCACAGGCGCTCAGCAGCAGGGCGCTGCTGAGAGCGAGAGCGGTAATCAGGCGACGACATGAGCCGGTCAACATGGAGGCTTTCCCATGGGTAATTGACGGGGCCCCCACCCTAATTAAAGGATCGGCCCCGTCGGGGAAAAGTCTCAGGCCTTCTTGAGGGCGTCCTGAGCCTGCTTGACGATCGCCGCGAAAGCGGCGGGTTCCCGGATCGCCAGATCGGAGAGGACCTTGCGGTCGATCTCGATCCCGGCGCGCTTCACGCCGGCGATAAACTGGGAATAGGTCAAGCCGTGCTCGCGGGCACCGGCATTGATGCGCTGGATCCACAGACCGCGGAAATCGCGCTTCTTGGCGCGACGATCGCGATAAGCGTACTGGAGGCCCTTTTCGACCTTTTCCAGAGCGATACGATAGTTGTTATTGGCGCGGCCCCGGTAACCCTTGGCGAGCTCCAGAACCTTCTTGTGCCGTGCGTGCGACGTCACGCCGCGCTTTGTACGTGCCATGTTTCGATTCCTCTCTTACAGGCCGTTAGGGAGGAAGAACTTGACGACCTTACGCGCGTCGACATCGGCCATGACACCGTCGCGACGCGACTGGCGCTTCATGTCCTTCGGACGGTTGATCAGGCCATGGCGCTTATTGGCCGGCTTGAATTTCACCTTGCCAGTTGCCGTGAGCTTGAAGCGCTTTTTGGCGCTGCTCTTGGTCTTCATCTTGGGCATTTTCTTTGTCCTTCAAAGATTTAGTAAGTCCGAACGCGGTTAGGCATGCCCTATGCTTAGCCCTGGCCGCTCTATGCCGGACGCGCGGTTATAACGACGAGCCCCCCGGAAGGCAAGCGGAGCTTGGCCGGGGCTTTTAAACCTATGTTGGCTGCTATCGCCGGGTGAATTACATTCACCTGACTTGCAAACAAGTCGTTTGGCCGAAATGTGGCCTTCGGCGAGGTTGTCGAAGCGACACCAGCATATCCGGATAAGATGCCCTATCGCCTGCCGCCCCTCCATACCATGCGCCTGTTCGAGGCGGCCGGACGGCTGCTCAGCTTCAAGCTGGCGGCGGCGGAGCTGCATGTGACGCCGAGTGCGCTCAGTCATGGCATCCAGGTATTGGAAGACTGGCTCGGCATCGCGCTGTTCACCCGCGGCAATCGCAGCCTCGGCCTGACGGAGGCTGGCGCCGCCTATCTGCCTCAGGTGCGCGCAGCCCTCGATCTCCTGGCGCAAGCCAGCAGCGGTCTGCCGGGACAGGCGGCGAGCACGAAGCTGGCGATCAGTGTCGCACCGAGTTTCGGCCTGCATTGGCTGATGCCGCATCTGCCGCGCTTCCAGACACTCCATCCGGAGATCGAGATCGTCATCGATACCCAGCATCATCCGGTGGAATTTCCCCGCGAGGGCATCGACCTTGCCATCCGCATGGGGCGCGGCGACTGGCCGGGCCTCACCGCCATCCATCTGGTGCAGGAGCAACTGGTGCCGGTCTGCGCCCCGGTTGTCGCCATGAACTTGCGACAACCGGCCGATCTCGTTGCAGCGACATTGCTGCGGGTCGCCGATGTCAGTGAGGATTGGGCGAGCTGGTTCGTGCTCGCCGGTCTCGATCCGGTCCAGACGCCGCGCGCGCTGACTTTCGACACCATCCATATGGCGCTGGAAGCAGCGGCCCAGGGATTGGGCGTCGCCGTGGGACGCTTGCCGCTCGCTGCCGATGATCTCGCCGCCGGCAGATTGGTGGCCCTGTTCGGTCCGCCGCGCCCCTGCGCCACCGGCTATTGGCTGGTGGCGCCGCCGGAGACACAGCGTCGTCCGGCGGTGAAGGCCTTCCGGCATTGGATCGAGACTGAATTGCGCGCGGGCTTTTCGAACTAGATTGTGGCGCTATCTCGCCGCTTGAGCCAATCGTCGAGGCCCTTGTGCAAGCCTCTACCGCCAGCCAGCTGGGCGAATTCCCGGGCCTCGACCAGCAGGCCTTCGCCGATCGGCATGTTGAGACCCCGCGTCACGGCCTGGATGATCCCGGCAATGGCGGCACGATCATACTTCAGGATGCGCCGCGCGAGATCATGAGCGCTGGCGAGCAGGTCCGTCTGCGGCACGATTTTGTTGATCAGGCCCATCTCCAGCGCCTGCGTCGCGGTGAAGCTGTCGCCCGTCAGCAGCAGATGCAAGGCGCGCTTGCGGCCGGCAAGCCGGGCCAGGCGCTGCGTACCGCCGAAAGTCGGCGGCATGGCGAGCTTGATCTCTGGCTTGGCGAAGAGCGCTGTCTCGCTGGCGATGCTGAGATGCACCGCCTCGGTGATCTCGCAGCCGCCGCCATAAGCCAGGCCATTGACGGCGGCGATGACCGGTTTCGGAAAAGCTTCCAGCCGCGCCGTCAAGGTTTGGCCGCGGCGCACGAAATCGCGCCCGGCGATGGCGGGTCCTTGCGTGACGCTGCGCGCGAATTCGGCGATATCGGCGCCGGCCGAGAAGGCCCTGTCGCCGGCCCCGGTAAGGATGACGGCGCCGATCGCCGGATCGCCTTCGATTGCGTCCAGTTTCTGGAGCAAGGCATCGATCAGCGCATAACTGAGCGCATTCAGCTTGGCGGGACGGTTGAGGGTGAGAAGGGCGATACCGTCAGTGACCGTGGAGAGCAGCGGGGCTGCGTCTGTGGGGCGCGGTGCGGCTTGGTGCATGATGACCTCGACAGGGTTGGATCGAGGTCACTATCGACATGCCGCATCGGGCCGGCAAACGACAAGCATTCACGCGCGGATGAATGCGGCTCAGCTGAGTGTCCGGCAAGGTCGCGGCAGTGAAGCGAGGGCGATGTTCATCCCCCTCGCTTCATGATTTTTCTTTACCGCTTACGTCGGGCGCCCCGCTTTACACTGCGGCGCGCGCCAGAGCCGGGATCCTCGACCACGCGGATGGTCCAGAAGTCATCGGCCAAATTGTCATCGATCAGATAGAGATAGGGCATGGTGAAATAGCCGCGCATGCCCCATTTCCGACCCCAGGAATTGCGCACGATGAAGCGCTCGCTTTTGTCGTCGTAGCCGACGGCGACGACGGCATGGCCGCCCACCACCTGTTCCTTGGGCTTCGGCATGTCGACGACACCGGTACTGGCGACGGTCGCACTTTCGAAGCTTTCATAGACGGTGAAGCCGAAGACGAAGGGGAAGCCGGAAGCGAGACAACCTTTCATCTGCGGCAGGCTGCGGACGACCCGGCTGTAAGCGAGCGCCTGATTCTTCGTGCCCTCGGCATAGGCTGCTGCCGAAGGTTTGGTGGCGAAGGCCGAAATATCATAGGGCCAGGTCGTCTCGCTGCAGACGCCTTGCTTGGAAATGCTCTTGATGCCGTCGCGGATCTGCGCGCCGCTGTCGCTGCTGACCGTGCCCTCGATGACACGCTCGTTGTAATAGATGAAGAGCCGGGAGGGGACATAGTCCTTGCGGCCGATACGCTGTTTCATGCGATCGAATTCGAAAGCCCCGGCGATGGCATTGCCGGTGCAGGAACCCAATTGCCCCTGATCATAGACCGCCGGGCATTGCGGCCGCAGATCGACTTTTGGCGGCAGGGCCATGAGGACCGGTGTCGGTGCGGCATAAAGGTGATCGCGCCGATCCGGTAGATCCGGCTGCCAGCCATATGATTTGATCTTATAGCCCATTTCTTGCCTCCCTTTGCGTGAGCCGTGCGAATGACGGCGTCGACGGTGCCGCACTGCTGACACGGCATCGTTGTGAAACGACAAAACGCATGATCACGGCACGGATCGTCCCGTGCCGGTCTTGGAGATCTTCTTTGGAAACGAGCTGCTACCGTGTTGCCGGCGACAATGTCGACGTGACCTGCCGCGCGCGATCATCACGCCCTGTGTCGTCGGCGACCCGATCTTTAAACGTGCTGCTCTTTCCCGCCTTGACGCGATTCAGGCTCAGATATGCGACAAGCCTTGGCCGATCTGATGGATGCACTGGCCTCTTTGTTGCCATCTGCTTGCGCCATCATCGGTTACAAAAAGATCGCACAATCTTGGCGATCATCCCAAGGCTTTTCGAGCGGATGCTGTGCGATTTCACACTTATATCGCAGATAGATGACATGCCTTGCACGCTTGTGTTGGCTTGCCAAAATTTCCATCGCCGGCGTGTTGAGGGCCGTTGCTGCCGGACCGCGTGAACGAATGGTGTTCGTGCAGATTCGCTGTCGCGCGATGCGTGATCAGCCGGCGCCCTTCCCGATCGGGCCGATATAGGCGGCGCGCGGTCGAATGACATGCGGATCGGCGCGCTGTTCCAGCGCATGGGCGAGCCAGCCAAGTGCGCGGCCAAGGGCAAAGAGACCGAAGGCAGCACCGGCCGGCAGAGCGAGATGACGTCGCAGCGCCACCAGCGCGAAATCAACCGTGGGTCGTTGGCCCGTAAGATCAACCGTCGCCGTGATCATTTCTTGCCAGGCGGGATGGTGCGGCAGGACCCGCTCCAGCAAGGCGATGGCGCGCACATCGCCGCGCGGATAAAGCGGATGGCCGAAGCCGGGTAGATCCTCGCCACGAGCGAGCCGCTCGGCGATACGCCGGATGCCAAGCGTCTCCTGCTGACCCGCATCAACATCGTCCCGGCGCAGGTCATCCCAGCGCACATCATCGAACAGGGCCTCGACGCGGGCGGTCATGCCGCCGTGACGGCCGCCGGTCAACGCCGCGAGGCCGCCAATCACGGCGGCCCGCAGGCTGGCGCCCGTCGAGGCGATGCAGCGGGCGGTGAAGCTGGAGGCATTGAGTTCGTGATCGGCGCACAGGATCAGGGCCATGCGGATGAGATCGGCGCCGTCGCCGTCAGATATGTTCCAGGCTGTGGCGCATTGCTGGTGGAGCGGCGCCGTGTCTGGCTCTGTGCCGAGCAGGCAGGCGGCGAGCAGGCGCACCAGCTGGCCGCAACCTTCGGCGAGGCGCTCCGGCGCCTGCTGCCAGGCCGCCGTTTCATTATCGGCGCTTGCAAAAGTGAAGAGCGGCAGCAGGCTTTCCTCGGCACGCCGGCTGGCGAAGCTCGGCTGTATCGTCGAGAGGATAGCGGGCGGCACTGGCCGCGTCGCGGTGAAGGCCAGTGCCGGCGCAAATTGCCAGAGGCGCCCGGCGACCGCTTCGACTGTTTGCGTCCGGGCCAGCGCGACGGCATCGGCGCCACGATAGAAGAGCTGCCCGTCTTCGATCAGCGTGATCGCCGATTCCAGCACCGGCAGGCCCAGATTGAGGGTTGCCTTGGCGACTTCCTTCGGCCGCCGGCCGCGCCGGCGATTGCCGGCCAATTGTTCGACATCGCTCGCCAGATAGCGGCTTTCACGCTGGCCCGCTGGCAGTTCCGCCGTCAGCAGGCCGCGACTGACATAGGCATAGAGCGTCTGGCGGGAGACGCCGAGCAGCTCTGCCGCTTCGGCTGAACTCAGATAGCGCGGCATTGACGGCGTCTCCTCGTACCTGCTGTAGTCAGCGTCATATTGATTCTTTTAATCAATATTGACGATTATTCGTATCGGCTCAATCTCCCTTGCAGACCGCATTGCGAGGTGGCGACCGTGTCCGACCTGCCCTTTTCCGATCTCTCCGCTTCGGCTTCTTCGAGGTCGAACGTCGCCGATGCCGGCATGCGCGCCTTTCTCGCCGAGATCTGGCGAGCTCTCGGTGGCCGGGCTGACCTGATCGACAGCGTCGCCCAGACCGGCAGTGGCAGCCTGCCATCGGTCTTTCCCGTCACCGACCTGGCGACAGCCAGCATCGCCGCGGCCGGCCTTGCCGTAGCAGAGCTGCTCGCACAGCGGACGGTTACGACCCAGACCCGCGTGATCGTCGACCGGCGCCTGGCGTCGTTCTGGTTCGGGCTGTCGCTGCGGCCCCAGGGCTGGGAGCTGCCGCCGGTCTGGGATCCGATTGCCGGCGACTATGCGGCGGCGGATGGCTGGATCCGGCTCCACACCAATGCGCCGCATCACCGGGCGGCGGCCCTGGGCGTGCTCGGCGTGCCGGCCGAAAAGGCGGCGGTGGCTGCGGCGGTGTCGCGCTGGCCGGCGGATGAGCTCGAAGCAGCGGTGGTGGCTGCCAAGGGCTGTGCCGCGACGATGCGGTCGCAGGCCGATTGGCTGCAGCATCCGCAAGGCCGCGCGGTCGGTGCCGAGCCATTGCTGCATTGGAGAGATTTTCCGGCCGGCGGCCAGTCAGGCTGGATGCCGCGGCCGGATCGTCCTCTTGCCGGTATCCGGGTGCTGGATCTGACGCGGGTGCTGGCCGGACCGACCGCCACGCGTTTCCTGGCCGGCTACGGCGCCACCGTATTGCGCATCGATCCGCCCTTCTGGGATGAGCCGTCGCTGGAGCCGGAACTGACCGTCGGCAAGACCTGCGCTGGCCTCGATCTCCGTCGCGCCCCCGATCTCGCTTGCCTGGAGGCCCTGATCACCGAAGCCGATATCCTCGTTCACGGCTACCGCGCCGATGCCTTGGCAACATTCGGCCTGGATACTGCCGGCCGGCGCCGGCTCAACCCGGCGCTGATCGATGTGTCCTTGGACGCCTATGGCTGGAGCGGGCCCTGGCATAACCGGCGCGGCTTCGACAGTCTGGTGCAGATGAGTTGCGGCATCGCCGATACCGGCATGCGCTTGCTGGGCCGCGAGCGCCCGACACCCTTGCCGGTCCAGGCCCTGGATTGTGCCACCGGCTATGTGCTGGCTGCTGCTGCCATGCGCGCCTTGTCGCGGCGCCTGGAGAGCGGGGCGGGGGCGGAGATCCGCACCTCGCTTGCCCGCATCGCCCGGCTGCTGATGACGGTGTTGCCGGATGCGACGATGCCAGCGGCATTGCCGGCCGAGACGGCTGAGGATCTCGCATCGGCCACGGAGGCAACCGCCTGGGGACCTGCCCGGCGGCTGAAACCGCCGCTCATCGTGGCTGAAGCGCCGATGCGCTGGGACAAGCCGGCTGGCCGGCTGCGCAGCGGGGAAGCGGTCTGGGCGGCAGCGTAACGGTCAGTCGCTGACAGGTTACTCGCTAACAGGGACGGGTGCGCCGGCCTCGGTCTTGTCGCCGTTCAGCGGTGCCAGTTGCGCGGCGAGGGCCGCCTCTTCGCCGGTTGCCGACAGGCCGGCAAGCTCGTCCGCCACCTGATTCCGTACGGCGTCACCCTGGGCGGTCCCGGCCGCGATATTGGCATAGAGGCTCAGCATCTGCTGGCACATGACATCGCGGTTGGAGCGTTGCCGCAAATTGTCGATCACCTGTTCGGCGCGCAGTTCCCGCTCCTCGGTCGGCAGCGAGAGCGCGTCGCGGATCGCCCAGGCCAAAGCCGCCTTGTCCTTGGGCGGCGTCAGCCAGGCCATGGAGCTGCCTTCCACCATTTCCCGCGCATGCGGGAAATCGCTGGCGATCAGCGGCCGGCCCAAGGCCTGCGCTTCGATGATGACGCGGTTATAGGTCGAGGGCGCCAGATAGGGGGCGAGCACGAGATCGGCCAGCATCAGGGCCGCCGGCATGTCGCGGCATTCATCGGTGAGCTGGATGCGATCATCCAATCCATGCGCGCGAATCTTGTTTTCCAATTGCTCGCGATAGGCGCCACCATCGGGCGACGGCCCCACCATCAGGCAGCGCAGCTCAAGGTCCTTGAGCTCAGCCAAGGCCTCGATCAGCTGACCATGACCCTTTTGCGGTGCGAAACGTGCCGGCAGCATGACCACCGGCCGGTCATCCGGCAGGCGCCACTGGGTCGCCAGCTGAATGACCCGCTGCGCCGCGACTCGGGCAGGGTCGAAGCGGCTGAGATCGACGCCGTAAGGTACGACACTGATGCGATTGTGCAGCTCCGGCATCGCCTTGGCGATCTGGTTGGCCGTCAGATAGGACAAGGTCACGACGTGATCGCTGCTGGCGAAGGCGGCCCGCGTCTTCTTGTTCAGGGCGGCGATATGGCCCGGCCCGTCATGGAAGGTGGTGACCAGCTTGCATTGCGCCCGCTTCGCCGCCGCGGCGCCAATCGTCGCCAGGCTGGCATTCTGCGCATGGACAATGTCGACCTTGTGCTGGGCAATGACGCCAGCCAGGCGCTTGACGACGTTATGGGCAGAGATCGGGTTGCGGCTGGTAAGCTTTTCCTCGACCGGGGTGATGCCATGCCGGGTCAGCTCATAGGTCGCGGCTTCACCGTCATAGGCGATCAAGGCGCGGCCGCCGGCTTCGCTGACCGTGCTCGAGAGCTCAATGGCAATGCGGCCACCGCCGCCGCCATCCAAGCGACTGATCAATTGTAGGACGGTAGGACAGCCATTGCTGAGGCTGCCGGAGGACTGCGAGACAGGGTCGAATTCGGCCGACATTCAAACCGCGATACTGGTCACGATAAATTCTGGAGCGCCGGGTAGCATGAGGCTGTAATCAATTGCAAGTTTGCCGTGAATTGCGGCACATGAAACGATCACAGCAGCACCGGTTGAAGCATGATGCCTGTTCCTGTCTCCCGACTTGCGCGCCCAGATGGATATCATATGGCGTATCGCCGCCAACCTGCCAGTGGATTCGGCGAACATCTCCCAGGTGTGATCTTCCTTTCCGGCTTTAAGTCGGACATGAGTGGCAGCAAAGCCACGGCCTTGGCGGAATTCTGTCGCGCCCGTGGGCAAGCCTTCCTTTGTTTCGACTATTTCGCCCATGGCGAGACCGGTGGCGATTTCGCTGCAGGGACAATCGGTCGCTGGCGGGATGATGCGGTCGCCGCTCTGGATGAATTAAGCGCGGGGCCGCAGATCCTGATCGGTTCCTCGATGGGCGGCTGGCTGATGCTGCTGGCGGCGCTGGCGCGGCCCGCGCGAATCCAGGGGCTGATCGGCATCGCCGCGGCACCGGACTTCACCGAGGATCTCGTTTTCGCCGCGTTGGGCGAGGCCGACCGCGCCAAGTTGCAGCGTGACGGCCGGCTGGAACAACCCTCCGCTTATTCGGACGATCCCTATGTCATCAGTTGGAAGCTGATCGAGGAAGCGCGCCGGCATCTGTTGCTCGGCGCAGCGATACCGCTCGACTGTCCGGTGCGCTTGCTGCAGGGCATGGCCGATCCCGATGTGCCCTTCGCGGTGGCGCTGCAACTCACAGAGAAGTTGAGATCGACGGACGTGCAGTTGCACCTGATCAAGGACGGTGATCATCGTCTGTCGCGGCCGCAGGACCTCGCTTTGCTGTTCGACGAGGTGACAGCGCTCTCACAGCCGCGCTGAGCTCACGCGGGCGACTTGCTTTCCTGCGCCAGGATGGCCGTCAGGCCCTGGCGATAATCGGGATAGATCAGCTTGACGCCGAGCTCTTGCTTGATGCGGTCGTTCCGCACCCGCTTGTTGTCGTCATAAAAGCTGCGCGCCATGGGTGAGAGCTCAGCCTCCGCGAAAGGAACCGGCGGCGGCGGCGCGACGCCCAGCAGCTCGCAAGCATAGAGCACGACATCGGCCGGCTGGGCCGCATCGTCGTCACAAACATTGTAGGCCCGGCCGGGATGCGGTTGGGCGATCGACGCGCACACCACCTGGACGATATCGGCGACGTGAATACGGCTGAAGACCTGACCCGGTTTGACGATGTTGCGGGCGCGGCCCTCCCGCACCGAATCCAGTGTCGAAGAGCCAGGGCCATAGATCCCGGCCAGCCGGAAGAGATGCGCCGCCGGCGTCATCTGCAGCCATTGCCGCTCGGCATCGAGGCGCCGGCGGCCGCGTGC
>DATMUQ010000384.1:0-3197 GCA_035563795.1 Terriglobales bacterium
ACAAGGCAGCAAATTGTTCCGGCGTGAAGGCTTCTGCCGGGCCGAAGCTCATATGCCCGGCATTGTGAATGACGGTGTCGATGCGGCCGGCTTCGGCGAGGATATGGGCGATGCCGGCATTGACCGAGGCATCGCTCGCCACATCCATCTCCGCGCTGCGCAGATCGACCTTGTTCTCGGCGGCGAATTGCGCCGCGGCTGCCACCTGGGGGGCATTGTGCCCCGTCGTCTCGCGCATGGTGGCATAGACAATGTGACCGGCCTTGGCGAGCGCGCGCGCCGTCAGCGCACCGAAACCGCTGGAGGCACCGGTGATGACGATGATCTGTTGCATGATCCTGATCCCTTGTAGTCGGCTGCGTTTCTTGCGGTGTCTCAGACCAGGCCGCCATTGGCGCGCAGGGTCTGGCCATTGATCCAGGCCCCGTCGGGACCGGCGAGGAAGGAAACGACACCGGCGATGTCGCCGGGCTGGCCCAGTCGCTCCAGCGGCACGGCCTTGGAGAAGCGCTCGATCAGTTCCGGCGACTTGCCCTTCAGGAAGAGGTCCGTCGCGGTCGGGCCGGGGGCGACGCAATTGACAGTGATCTCGCGACCGCGCATCTCCTTGGTCAGCACGCCGCTCATGGTCTCGATCGCCGCCTTGGTCGCGGCATAGATGCCATAAGTGGGCAGCATGGTGCCGACGATGCTGGTGGAGAAATTGATGATGCGCCCGCCCTTGCGCAGCCGCGTCGCCGCCTCGCGCATGGTGTTGAAGCTGCCCTTCACGTTGATGCTGAAATGGCGGTCGAAATCCTGGTCGCTCGCCTCGGCGATGGAAACGAGGCCCATGATGCCGGCATTGTTGACCAGGACATCGACGCCGCCGAAAGCGGTCTCGGCCGTGTCGAAGAGGTGCCGCACGGCGGCGGGGTCACTGACATCCGCCTTGGCGGTCAAGGCGCGGCCACCGGCAGCTTCGATCTTGCGGGCCACCGCTTCCGCCGCGGCCGCGTCGCCGGAATAGTTGACGATGACCGTGAAGCCATCGGCGGCCAGCCGCTCCGCCACCACGGCGCCGATGCCACGCGAGGCACCGGTTACGATGGCGACCTTGTCCTTATTCACTACCTGATTGGAAGTATTGGTCATTTTAGCCTCCTTCGGTTTGCCTGGGCGCCTTTCCGGGGCGTCCATGAGAGAAAGATGGGCCTATTCCGTTTCCGGATAATCAGTCATAATCCAGCATCACAATCCGAAATTTACGAACAATTGGTGGTCGGGCGGAAATGGATCGGTTTGAATCGATGCGGGTCTTCAGCCGGGTCGTCGAGCGTCGCAGCTTCACCCTCGCGGCAGAGGATCTCGGCCTGCCCCGCTCCACCGTCACCGATGCGGTGAAACAACTGGAAAACCGGCTCGGGGTTCGGTTGCTGCAGCGAACCACCCGGCATGTCAGCCCGACCCTGGACGGCGAAGCCTATCACCGCCGCTGCCTCGCCTTGATCGCCGATCTGGAGGATGCCGAGGCCGCTTTCAGCGGCACCCGGCCGAAGGGCCTGCTCCGCATCGACGTGCATGGGACGCTGGCGCGGCACTTCCTGTTGCCGCATCTGCCGGATTTCTTCGCCGCCTATCCTGAGATCGAGCTCTATATGAGCGAGGGCGACCGCCTGGTCGATCTGGTGCGCGAGGGCATCGATTGCGTGCTGCGGGTGGGTGAACCCAAGGACAGCGACATGATTGCGCGCCGCGTCGCGCGCCTCGCCGAGACCACCGCCGCGGCCCCCGCCTATCTTGCGCGCCATGGCATGCCGACGAGCATCGACGCCTTGGCGGAAGGCCACCGCATGGTCGGCTTCCGCTCCTCGGCGACCGGCAACCTGATGCCGCTGGAATTCACCGAGGGCGAGGAATTGCGCCAGGTCACGCTGCCGGCCACCGTCGCCGTCAATGGTGCCGAGACCCTGGTCGCCGCCGCGCGCCTCGGCCTCGGTCTCATCCAGGTGCCGCGCTATCACCTGGTGCCGGATTTCATGAGCGGCGCCCTGGTGGAGGTGCTGACCGATCATCCGCCGCAGCCGACGCCGGTCTCCCTGCTCTATCCCCGCAGCCGCCAGCTATCGCCGCGCGTGCGGGTCTTCATCGACTGGCTGACGGGGATATTCGCCCAGCAGGCAAAGAACATGGTGCTCTAGAGCGCGATCGTTCCAAGTGGAAGCGAACCCGCTTCCACTTGGAACGTGAATCGCCCTCTATCTTATTGAGTAGAGACGGATTCACGTCTTAGATCGAAGCACTGCGTGGTTCGACCTAAGACGATCCGGCTCTAGAAACGTTCCCAGTAAGGCGGATCGCCGAAAGCCTGCCGGAGGCACTCGGCCAGAGCGCGCAATTTCGCCGAGGCCTGGCGGCCTTCCGGATGCGCCATATAGATCTGCTCCGGCAAGGCGGCGACATCGATCTCGATCTGACGCAATTTGCCGGCGCGGATTGCCGCGCCGGTGATGAAAGTCGGCATGAGCGCGATGCCGAGACCGGCGATCGCGGCATCGCGGATCATGTCGCCGTTATTGACCCGCAGGCTCGCCTCCCCACGCATGGAGACCGTGCCTTGCCCGGTCGCGAAGCGCCAGTCGCCGGCGCCGCGATTGGTATAGAAGATGCCGCGATGGCGCTCGAGATCCTGCAGTGTCTTCGGCGTGCCATGCTGCGCGAGATAATCCGGCGAAGCGACGAGGATGCGGCGGCTGGCGGCAAGCGGCCAAGCCACCAAGCGGCTATCGGCGATGACGCCGTGGCGCAGCACCGCGTCGAAGCCTTCGGCGGCCGCCTCGATGCGCCGGTCGTCGAGTTCCAGGGTGAGCTCGATGCGCGGATGCTGCTTGAGGAAGGGATAGATCGCCGGGCCGAGATGCAGCCGGCCGAAGGTGACGGGCGCCGAGATGCGCAATGGCCCCACCAACTCGCCACGTCGTTCGGCGAGATCGGCCATCGCCGCCTCGACATCGCGGGTGATCTTCGCTGCCCGTTCCAGGAAAGCGGCACCGTCTTCCGTCAGGCTGAGCTTGCGGGTGGTCCGGTGCAGCAGGCTGGCGCCGAGGCTGCGCTCCAATTCGGCCAGGCGCTCGCTCACCACTGATTTCGACAGGCTGAGACGCCGCGCTGCCTCGCTGATCGAGCCGGCCTCGGCCACCGCCACGAAGGTCGCCACG
>DATMUQ010000385.1:0-7712 GCA_035563795.1 Terriglobales bacterium
CCCGCCGACATGCCGGTGGATTACATTGCCAAGGCGAGGATATTGCATGTCTCGGCGATCAGCCAGGCGATCAGCGCCACGGCCTGCGATGCGGTGTTCCGCGCCATGGCGATCGCGCGCGAACATCGGGTGCTGGTCTCCTATGATTCCAATCTGCGGCGCAATCTCTGGCCGCTGGAGCGGGCGCGGGCGGTCAGCCATGAAGCGATGCGGCTCTGCGACATCGCGCTCCCCAGCATCGATGACAGCCGCGAGCTGACCGGACTGGAACAGGCCGATGATATCGCCGCCTTCTACCTGAAGCTGGGTGCCCGCGTTGTCGCCTTGAAGCTGGGGGCGGAAGGGGCGCTGATTGCCACTGAAGCCCAGCGCGTGCGGATTCCGCCTTATCCGGTAACGCCGGTCGATGCGACGGGGGCAGGCGATGCCTTCGATGGCGCCTTCCTCGCCGCTTACTGCCAGTTGGGCGATCCCGTTGCCGCGGCGCGCCGGGCGGCGGTGACCGCCGCTTTGACCACCTGCGGCTATGGTGCACTCAGCAGCCTGCCGCGCGCCGACGAGGTCGAGCGGCGGCTTGCGGCTTGGAAATAACTGATCGGAAATATCGGGGCCGCTGCCCCTTCACCCTGTCCCTCTCCCGCGAGGGGAGAGGGGACGCTGTCCCGACTGTCGAGATTTCAGCGGCTATCAAATGGACGAGCTGTGGCGTTAAAAGTCGAACTCGCTGAGCTCCCTCGCCCCTCGCGGGAGAGGGTAGGGGTGAGGGGGCCTCACGGTGTGAGACGGAGCCCGCTCTGTCAACCTAGGGAAGCAATCTCACGGCCGTGACCACGGCCACGACTGTGGCCGCCCGGCGCCTGAGGGGCAAAACTAAAACTACCGCGGGTCGCGCTTCAGGCCCTTGGCCGCGAGATCCTTGAGATATTGCGCCCAAAGCTCATCCTGCTTTGCACCGATCTCGTAAAGATAGCGCCACGAATAGATGCCCGTATCGTGCATGTCGTCGAACTGGATGCGGACGGCATAATGGCCGACCGGCTCCAATCCCATGATGCCGACATGCATCCGCCCGGAGACGAGGGTCTTCTGGCCCGGACCATGGCCCTGGACTTCCGCCGAGGGGCTTTCGACGCGCAGGAATTCCGCCGGATAGCGGAAGGTGACGCCATTATCGAAGACGACTTCGAGGGTCTTCTCCGCCTTCAGCAGGCGCACTTCCACCGGCCAGTGATCCGTGCCGCGGGCATCGACATTTTCTGGCGTGTTGCTCACGTCAGCAGATCCGCATCATCCAGCGGCCGCGCCTCGTCGACCAGCATGATGGGGATGCCATCGCGGATCGGATAAGCGAGGCCGGCCTGCTTGCTGATCAGTTCCTGGCGTGCGGCGTCATAGATTAGCGGGCCTTTCGTTAGCGGGCAGACGAGGATTTCCAACAGCTTCGGATCGACGCTCTGCTGGCCGGAACGGAGGGTGAGATCGCTCATCGGGCTGTCCCTGTCATATCACGTGGCTTGGTATCCGCGCCGCATCTCAATGCAGCGGCCGGTCCGGTTGCTGATGGGCGGCGATCGAGATCTCGAACAAGGCCGTCATCATATCGGCAAGCGTGTCGAGATCCCCGCATTCCAGCAGGCTCTGCTTTTCCGCCGGTGAGAACGGGCAGAGCATGGCCAGCGAGACCAGCAGCTGGTCATCCTGGGCTTGTGAAATCGCTTCCTGGTCGGCACCGAGCTGGCGCATCTCCAGAAAGCTTTTCAGCAGCCGCAGGAAATGCTCGCGGTCAGTCAAGGTGAAGCCACGCTCCGCCATGTCCTCGACATAGGGATTGAAGTCGACCATCGCCTGGCGGAAGCCGTCGACATGGCGCGGCAATTCCCGCTCCAGGCGGAAGCGCACCAGGCCGGACAGGGCGATCGAATAGCGGCCGTCGCTGGTCTCCTCGAAGGAGACGATGCGACCGGCGCAACCGACCTGCTTCAGGTGCGGCACATGATCGAGATCGCGCTTGCGATCGGCTCCCGCCTCGACCGGCTGCACCAGACCGATCAGCCGGGTCGGCTGGGTCAGGGCATAGCGGATCATGGCGAGATAGCGTGGTTCGAAGATGTTCAATGGCAACCGCCCGCCCGGCAGCAGCAGGGCATCGGTCAGCGGAAACAAGGGGATCGAAACCGGCAGCTCCTCGAAGCCGGGATCGAAAGGACCAAGGGCGGTGGGGCCAGGACGCATCTTATGCCGTTACCATATGGAAAATCTGCCTCACGAAGGAGCGGGTTACGATAGGAGGATTACGAAAAGAGGACGGAGGATAATTGCCGCCGGCCGCTCAGCGTCAAGGGATCGGTGGGCCCCATCGCTTCGAAGAACTTGACCAGCTGCAAGCGCGCCGCATCTTCCTTCCAGGCGCGATTGATGCGGATGATCGTCAACAGCTGATCGACCGCCTCTTCACGCTCGCCGGCGCCGAACAAGGCTTCCGCCAGCTCGTAACGGGCGTCGAAATCCTTGCCATTGGCGTCGATGCGGGCGCGCAGCTCCGGCACCTTGCCAGCCGATTTCTGGCCCTGCTCGGCGAGATCAAGCTGGGTCTTGGCCGCGGCGACGCCGGCATCCTTCAGCACCTCGGCCGGCTGGCCGTCGAGGAATTCGCGCGCACCTTCGAACTCGTTCATGGCGATCAGGCAGCGCGCAAGGCCGGCCACCGCCTTCACATTCTCCGCCTCATGCTCCAGCACCTCGCTGAAGATGGCGCTGGCGGCACCGTGATCGCCACCGGCCAATGCCTGTTCCGCCTGTTCCAGGGCCTCATCGATCGGCGAGGGGCCAAGGGCTTCGCCGCCGATCTTGGCGAGGCGGCCGACGAATTGCTTCAACTGGCTTTCCGGCTGCGCGCCGACGAAGCCATCCACCGGCCGGCCCTGGAAGAAGGCGTAGACGGCCGGGATCGACTGGATGCGCATCTGCGCCGCCAGTTCCTGGTTCTCGTCGACATTGATCTTCACCAGGCGCACGGCGCCCTTGGCTTCCTTGACTGCCTTCTCGATCACCGGGCCGAGCTGCTTGCAGGGACCGCACCAGGGGGCCCAGAAATCGACGATCACCGGCACCTGCATCGAGGCGTCGATCACGTCAGCCTTGAAATTGGGCGTATCGCTGTCCTTGATTACATCTGCCGGCACTTGGGCGGCGGCGCCAATCAATTGATCCATATCCTATATGCTCCAAAACAAAGGTCTTAACGTTTGGCTATTAGATGGCGCTTTCCGCGGGGCGGATCAAGCATTCCCTCCACCCGGGCGAAGCCCATGTTCTGGGCCGGGATGGCGGGAACTCGCTTTCGCCGCCGCTTGTCCCTGATGCGCTCAGGGGCTTGCCGCAGCCGCCCGCAATCAGCCGAGGCGCATCACCTGCGGCTTGTGGCCTTCCGCTTCCAGGAAACGCAGCAGGTCCTGGGGTGAAATGGCCGTCGTCTTGGTATTGACCAGCGGATGGCAATTGACCGGGTTCTTCTCCAGGAGGTCCTGGTCCAGCACCACCTTCACTTTGCCGCCCTTGTCATTGATGATCGAGAACGGCGTCACGGCGCCCGGCAGCACGCCGAGATAGGTCATCAGGCGATCCGGGCTGCCAAAGCTCAATTTGCCGGCGCCCAGCAATTCGCCCAGCGCCTTCAGATCGATGCGCTTGTCTTCTTCGGCCACCACCAGCCACATCTCTTCCTTCTTGTTGCGCAGGAAGAGGTTCTTGATATGGCCGCCGGGCAATTCGCCGCGCAGGGCCTTGGCTTCCTCGACGGTGAAGACGGCATCATGGTCGACCGTCTTATGGGCGATGCCAAGCTCGGCGAGGCGCGCCAGCAATTGCTCGGCCGAGGTGGGCAGGGCCGGGCTCTGGCCGGTGTTGCCGTTGGTGTCGGGCCGGTCGGCGGTCGTGGTCTCGCTCATCTGCAACAATCCTGTCACTACGGGGGACTGCCGCGGCCGGATGGGCTGGCGCGGCACTGCTGTCGGATGGTTATAGTCGTCCTGGATAGGGCACGGCAACTCGCCCCGCCGTGGCAAGTCCGGTCGCTTCCGTATCGGGAGCGATTCGCGCGACTTTTACTAAGTTATTTGAATCACGTCGTAATTTGCTGCTTGCAAATGATCTGCCGATGGGTAATATGCGCCCCGCTGAACGGGCAACCCAGCCCCTGTAACTGATTTGTCGCAGGGACCCAGCGGGAAGCTCAACCGTTTAAGCCGCTCGGAGCGCGGGCGTAGCTCAGGGGTAGAGCACAACCTTGCCAAGGTTGGGGTCGAGGGTTCGAATCCCTTCGCCCGCTCCAAAATCTTCCAAATTTAAGATCGATGACCGGATCGGCTAAGCCAGGTCCCGCTTAGTCCGGGCTGTCTCCTGGGCTTCCGCGACGGTGCGGCGCAGGGCCTCGGCCAGGCTGTCGGCACTATACGGCTTGGCGATGAGGTTGAAGCCCTCGCGATAGACTTCGCCGGCGGCACGGGCATAGCCGCTGCAAAGCAGGATCGGCAGGCGCGGGAAATGCTGGCGGACACTGCGGGCAAGATCGAGCCCGCTCATGCCGCCGGGCATGACGATATCGGAAAACAGGATGTCGTAATGCTGGCCGCTGAGCAGAAGCGCCAAAGCGGTGGCGCCGTCGCGCACATGATCGGCCTGATAGCCCAGCAGCCGCAGCATGCGTTTGACGATCTGGGCGAGATCCTCTTCGTCCTCGACCAGCAGGACGCGGCCGCTGGCCTTGACGGCCTGGAGGCGCTGTACGGCCTCTTCCGGCTGCGCGGCGACGGTTGCGCGCGGCAGGTAGAGGATGACGGATGTGCCGGTGCCAAGCCGGCTGTCGATCTTCACCGCACCGCCGCTCTGCTGGGCGAAGCCATAGACTTGGCTGAGGCCGAGGCCGGTGCCCTGGCCCACTTCCTTGGTAGTGAAGAACGGCTCGAAGACAAGCTTGACGTTCTCCGGCGCGATACCGGTGCCGGTATCGGTCACGCTGAGGACGATGAAATCACCTGACAGGCTGCCTTCGGACAAGGTGCTGTCGCTGGCCGCAGCCGCCGTCATGGTCTGGTTATGCGCCGTCACCTGCACCAGGCCGCCCTTGGGCATGGCATCGCGGGCATTGACGCAGAGATTCATCAGAGCGACTTCCAGCTCGGTGATGTCACATTCGACCGGCCAGAGATCTTCCGGCATGCTGACGATGAGCCGCACATCGCCGCGCACCGCGCGGCCCAGTATCTCGCTGAGATCGGTCGCCCGTTGGCGCAGGTCGATGACGTCGCGCTTCAGCGCCTGGCGGCGCGAGAAGGCGAGGATCTGCCGCACCAGTCGGGCGCCGCGATCGGTCGCCCGGTCGATGGTCTCAACCAGATGCCGGTCATCCGCACCGAGCGGGCTGTCTTGCAGGATTTCCGCGCTGCCCTGGATGACGGTGAGCAGATTGTTGAAGTCATGGGCAATACCGCCGGCCATGCGGCCGATGGCTTCCAGCTTCTGGGCGTCGCGCAGGCTTTCTTGCGCCCGCTCGCGCTCGGCAATCTCTACTTCGAGCTGCCGGGTACGTTCCTGTACCCGCAGCTCGAGGCTTTCATTCGCCGTCTGCAATGCGGCGCGCTCGGCCTCGAGCGAGCGGGCGAGCCGGGCATAAAGCGCGCGGGTTTCCAGCAACAGCAGCAGCAGTACCAGGCTGGTTGCACCGAAACCGAAGACACGCCCGACATAGAAGCCGAGATCGAAGCGGCCGGCATTGAAGACGACACCGAGGCCGATATCGCAGATCCAGGCACCCTGCACCACCATCAGCCAGAGATCGAGCATGGCATGTGGCTTGCGGCGCCACAGCAGGGCGATGGCGACGAAGCTGAGCAGCCAGACCGTGCCGATGACGAATTTCATCGTCGGCGCATAGCGATTGCCGCTCATGATCACCGGCAGCAAAGTCTGCCCGGCGGTCGTCAGGAGGGCGATCGCAGCGGCCACCAGCGCGACGACGACAATGCCAAGCGCGATGGCGCGCCGCGGATCCATGGCGATCTCGCCATTCTCGCCGGGGCGCGGCTGCAGGGCGTAAGTCATGACCAGGAGCGCGAAGCCGCCATGCCAGAACATATAGAGCCAGGCGGTGGTCTGCGGTCCGGCGCCGAACAGGCCGCCTTCGGCGAAGAGGCCGGGGAAGCTCAGCATGTGCACGATGATCAGCAGGCCGGTGAAGGTATAGGCGCAGGCCAGGATCAGCATCGCCCGCGAGCGCAGGATGCTGAACTGTCCGAACAGCAATACGGCGGTGATCAGGTCGGTAATGATGAGCGAGGCTTCATAGATCGGCACAAACGCATCGATCCGCGGCAACTGAGTTTTCGCGAAGGGCACCGTCGCCGCAAAAACCAGGAGACCGATCAGGATGACAGCTAAAGCGATCCTGCGGTCGCCCGGCCGGGCCGGCAGGATCGAAAGAAAGACGCGTTGCTGACTTGCCGGGTGCTCGACCATGGGTGCTCCAACGGACTACGGCAGGGGCAGGCATTCAAAGTCGCAGAGATTCAACGTCGCAGAGGATGATGATGTCGCCAGTTTATGACCGAAATCTTAAGATGCGTTCTTTGCTCTTTGGCGGATAAGGCCAATTCTGCTCTTTTTTCTTGCCCTTTTCTCACCAAGTCCAGATGGCGTCGGACTGGGTTAGTTAGTTGAGGGATTGTCGATCCTGAGGAGTTCTCCGTGGTAGCCGCCGCCCGGTATGTCATCCGTGGCTGTGAGGTAGAGAGATTTTCCGTCAGGCGCGATGGCTAGGCTGGCATGGTGGGCCCCCGGCAAGTCGGTTTTTTCGATGAGTTTCCCGTCTTGCCCCAGCACGGCGAAGCCGCCCCCGTTATAGAGTGCAACAAATAACCGGCCGTGCTGGTCGATGCGTAGTCCATCGGGCGTGACCGCATCACCTTCGCTGCCGGCCAGGAGGGCGCCTAAGTCGGCGAATTCTGTACCGTCGGAAAGTCTCCCATCCGCGCCGATAGCAAATTTGAGCAGGCGGTGCTTCCGGCTTTCGACGACATAGAGCAGCTTATGGTCGTTCGATACGGCGAGGCCATTGGCGTAGTCGATGCCGGCGGCTACTTCCGTTACCCGGCCGAAGGGGGAACGATAAAAGACCTTGCCCAAGATGGAGCCGCTACCGGAGGTGGTGAAATACACGCCGCCAGTTCCGTCATCGGCGAGATCGTTGGGACTGACAAAGGTGCCGCCGGCCTGGTCATGGCCGATCGTTTCTCGGATCTGCCCCGCCAGCGTGAGCCGGACAATGGTGCCGCTGTCGTAACAGGCCACCAGAAGCTCATCATGCAGCGCCACGAGGCCGTTCGCGCCGCATCCATCCCCATGCCAGACCTGCTCGGCTTTTCCACCGGCAATCCGCTGCACATCCGATGTCGTGTAATCCGCGAAATAGAGCGTGTTGCCGACGAAGATCGCGCCTTCCGGAAAGTGCAATCCGGTTGCAATGGTGTCTATTTCTGCGGCACTGCTTGCAACATGCGCGCTTGCCGCCCACAACAAGAGGCTTGCGGCGAGGCTGCGAAAGTATCTGAAGGCGGGGGTCGCTTGCATGGCCCTGCTCGAATTCGAATGTCAGGTTGCGATGGCGCAGGCAGGAATCGGCGGAGCGGGATTCGAGTCCGTCCCGCTCTCGGGGGAAA
>DATMUQ010000386.1:0-13031 GCA_035563795.1 Terriglobales bacterium
TGCCTCGCATGGCCTGACTTATCTGCCGACCTATTGCAGCCATTTGCGCTGCGGCAAGGTCCGCGCCGATGCGGTGCTGCAGGTCTCCAAGCCGCGCCCGGGCCTGGTCCTGGTCGATGCTGGCAACGGCTTTGCCCATCCTGCCATCGATGCCGGCTTCGCCGACCTCATCCCGATGGCGCGCAGCCAGGGCATCGCCGCCTTGGCGATCCGCAATTCATATAATTGCGGCGTGCTCGGCTATCACACCGATCGTCTTGCGGCGGCAGGCCTCGTGGGGCTCGGCTTCACCCATGCGCCGGCTTCGATCGCACCTATCGGCGGTTTGAAGCCGGTGGTTGGCACCAATCCGATCGCCATCGCCGTACCGGATGGCAAAGGCGGGGTTGCTTTCTCGATCGACCAGAGTGCCAGCGTCATCGCCAAGAGCGAGATCATGCGGCGCAAGCGGGCAGGTGAGAGCATCCCCGAAGGCTGGGCCTTCGGTCCGGACGGTGCGCCCACCACCGACCCAAGCGTTGCCCTGCAAGGGACCATGGCGCCGAGCGGTGGCTATAAAGGTGTCGGCATCGCGCTGCTGGTGGAAATTCTCGCCGCTGCAGCCAGCGGCGCCGTCTTGAGCAGCGAGGCGAGCCCTTTCTCGGGGACGGCAGGCGGCCCGCCCAGCACCGGCCAGTTCTTCATCGCCATCGATGCCGGCACCAGTTCTGGCGGCAGGTTCGGCGATGCCATTCGGCGCCTCACCGGTTCAATTGATGGGCAACCGAATGGCCGACGGCCGGGCGCCAAGCGGGCCGCGGCGCGGCTGGGATCGGTACGGGACGGCATCATGGTGCGACGCGAACTTTTAACAGAGATCGAGGCTTTGATCGGCGCCTGATATCTGTAGACTGACGCAAAGCCTGCCCGCAGAGGCAGGAACAAGGCTGCAGGATGACCGAGGGAGAGCGGCATCCGGCAGGACAAAGCAGGGAGTGATGGAATGAGTCAGGCGAACAAGGCGACGTCCAGCGGTGCGGCGGCAGGCAAGGCTGCGCCGATCGTGCAGATGCGCGGGGCGGGCTATTACAGCCAGAACACGATCGGTGCCAAGGCGGTGATCGATGCGGCCGGCGAGCTGGTGCTGGCCGCCCTGGGACAGATTTCACTGCGGCATGCAACGCCCTTTGCCATGGCGGATTTCGGCGCCGCCGATGGCGGTACCTCGCTCGATCTGATGCGCAAGGTGGTGGCGACAATCCGTCAGACGGCGCCGGATCGTCCTATCGCGCTCACTTACACCGATCTGCCGCATAACGATTTCTCCTCGCTCTTCCGCTTGCTGCATGGATTGGCGCCCGACCGCGCGGAAGCGCCTCTGGGCCAGCTCGAGAATGTCTTCACCTTCGCCAGCGGCACCAGCTTCTATCGCCAGATCTTTCCCGATGGCGGGCTCGATTTCGGCTTCTCTGCCACGGCGATGCATTGGCTCAGCCGCCTGCCCGGGCAGATCGCCGATCACGTCCATGCGGTCGGTGCCAATGCGCGGGAGAAAGAGATTTTCCGTGCCCAGTCGATTGCCGATTGGGAGCGGATCCTGTTGGCACGCGCAACCGAGTTGAAGCCCGGCGGCAAATTGGTGCTGGTGAATTTCTGCGCTGACGAACAGGGGCGCTATCTCGGCAATACCGGCGGGGTCAACATGCACGACACCTTCGCCAAGCATTGGCGGCGCATCCAGCGCGAACGGCAGCTGAGCGATGCCGAGTATCATGCCGGCACCTTCATGCAATACTACAAGACGGTGGAGGATTTCACCGCGCCCTTCACGGCGGCGGACTCACTGGTACAGCGCGCCGGCTTGAAGCTGGACCGGGTCTTCACCCGCGTCACCGGTTGCCCCTACGCGGCGAAATTCGCCCGTGAAGGCGGCGCCCCTGCTGCCTTTGCCGCCAGCTACCTGCCGACCCTGCGCTCCTGGAGCGAGAGCACCTTTCTGGGTGCGCTCTCGCCTGACCGGCCGCTGGAGAAGCGACGGGAGATCATCGACGACTTCTATGGCGGCTACCAGGACGAGGTGGCGGCCGATCCGACGGGCCATGGCATGGACTATGTCCATTGCTTCATGGTGATCTCCAAGACCCTCTAGCCGGCCATCGATATCTGCCGCGCCTGGCAAGTTGACCATGTGGTCAAGCGCGTGTTATCCCTGGCCGAAACCAAGTTTGATCAAACTTCAGTCAAAATCGGTGCGGGGAGCGAATGCCTAAAGCCAAATCATTGGCCGAGCTTGCTTTTTCCGCAGAGCACTTGCCACGGAATCCCGGCCTGCCGCTGGATTTGGGCGAGGTTCTGCCGGTCCGGGTCAATCGCAGCGCCATCCAGGCGCGTACGGCCAGCCTGGCGGCGCGGCGGTCGGTCAAGAAGGAGTGGCAGGCGGCTTGGCTGCTGAAAGCCATCACCTGCATCGATCTCACCACCCTCAGCGGCGATGACACGCCGGGCAAGGTGCAGCGGCTCTGTGCCAAGGCGCGCAACCCGTTGCGTGGCGATCTGGCCGAGGCGCTGGGTGCTCAGGGCCTCACCACGGGTGCCGTCTGCGTCTATCACAACATGGTGGCGGAAGCGGTTGCCGATCTCGCCGGCACGCATATCCCGGTCGCCGCCGTCTCCACCGGCTTTCCCGCCGGTCAGACGCCGATGGAAACCAAATTGCGCGAGATCGAGCTGTCCGTTGCGGCCGGCGCCAAGGAGATCGATATCGTCATCAGCCGCCAGCATGTGCTGACTGGCGACTGGCAGGCGCTCTATGACGAGATGAAAGCCTACCGTGCCGCTTGCGGCGAGGCGCATGTGAAGGCGATCCTCGCGACCGGCGAGCTCGGCACCTTGCGCAATGTCGCCCGCGCTTCGATGGTCTGCATGATGGCGGGTGCCGATTTCATCAAGACCTCGACCGGCAAGGAAGCGGTCAATGCAACGCTGCCGGTCTCGCTCACCATGGTGCGCTGCATCCGGCATTATCACGAGATGACCGGCATTCATGTCGGCTACAAGCCGGCTGGCGGCATCAGCGCCGCCAAGGATGCGATCAGTTACCTGGTGCTGATCAAGGAAGAACTGGGCCGCCGCTGGCTGGAACCGGATCTTTTCCGCTTCGGTGCCTCCAGCCTGCTGACCGATATCGAGCGCCAGCTCGAGCATTTCGTCACCGGCCGCTACTCCGCCACTTTCCGCCACGCGATGGCATAAGAGACGACCTATGGAACTGGAAGGAATCTTCGCGGCCATGAGCTACGGACCGTCACGCGAGAGCGCCGACGAGGCAACGCGCTGGCTGAAGAGCCATAAGAACAGCTTCGATCTTTTCATCGGCGGCGACTGGAAGGCGTCCACCGCCAAGGATCGGTTCGACAGCCACGATCCGGCAACGGGAACGAAGCTCGCCAGCCTCGCCAAGGCCAATGCCAAGGATATCGACGCGGCGGTGAAGGCGGCGCGCAAGGCGCAGGGTGCCTGGGCGAAGCTCGGCGGTCATGGCCGCGCGCGCTATCTCTATGCGCTCGCCCGCCTCGTGCAGAAGCACAGTCGCCTCTTCGCCGTGCTGGAAACGCTCGATAACGGCAAGCCGATCCGCGAAAGCCGTGACATCGATATCCCGCTGGTGGCACGGCACTTCTATCATCATGCCGGCTGGGCGCAGCTCCTCGACGAGGAATTCCCCAACCATAAGCCGCTCGGTGTGGTCGGCCAGGTGATCCCCTGGAACTTCCCGCTGCTGATGCTGGCCTGGAAAGTGGCGCCGGCGCTGGCGGCCGGTAACACTGTCGTGCTGAAGCCGGCCGAGGATACCAGTCTCACGGCGCTGCTTTTCGCTGAGATCGCCCAGGAAGCCGGTCTGCCGGCGGGTGTGCTCAACATCGTCACCGGCGAAGGCGAGACGGGTGCCGCTCTCGTCGATCACCCGGATATCGACAAGATCGCCTTCACCGGCTCGACCGAGGTTGGCCGCATCATCCGCCAGCGCACGGCAGGCAGCGGCAAGAAGCTGACCCTTGAGTTGGGCGGCAAGTCGCCCTTCATCGTCTTCGATGATGCCGATCTCGACAGCGCGGTCGAAGGCATCGTCG
Source organism: Terriglobales bacterium (assembly GCA_035563795.1). Classification (GTDB taxonomy): domain Bacteria; phylum Pseudomonadota; class Alphaproteobacteria; order Dongiales; family Dongiaceae; genus Dongia_B. The sequence continues at coordinate 4,110 of DATMUQ010000386.1, forward strand.
ATGGCATCTGGTTCAACCAGGGTCAGGTCTGCTGCGCCGGGTCGCGCCTCCTCGTGCAGGAAGGCGTCTATGCGACGATGGTCGAGAAACTGCGCTGGCGCATGGAAACCTTGCGGGTTGGCGATCCGCTCGACAAATCGACCGATATCGGCGCGCTGGTTTCACCGACGCAGCTGAAGCGAGTGACCTCCATGGTGGAAGCCGGCCTCGCCGCTGGTGGCAAGCTCTGGCAGCCTAATTGCGAACTGCCCGGCAAGGGCTCGTTCTATCCGCCGAGCCTGATCAGCGATGTCGCGCCGGCAAGTCCGCTGGCGCAGCAGGAGATCTTCGGCCCGGTGCTGGTGGCGATGTCGTTCCGCACCCCGGACGAGGCGGTGCAGCTCGCCAACAACACGGTCTATGGCCTCGCCGCCAGTGTCTGGAGCGAGAGCGTCAACCTGACTCTCGATATCGCGCCAAAGATCAAGGCCGGTGTCGTCTGGGTCAATTGCACTAATCAGTTTGATGCCGCTTGCGGCTTTGGCGGCTATCGCGAATCCGGCTATGGCCGCGAGGGCGGGCGCGAAGGCATGCTGGAATATCTCGCTTCGCCCAGTGATCTCGGCCGTGTCAAACGTAAGCCGGCTGCCGCTGCCAAGACCAAGAAGGCGGCGGAAGTGCGGGAAGGTGTGCCAGAGATCGACCGCACCTTGAAGCTCTATATCGGCGGCAAGCAGGCGCGGCCGGATGGTGGCTATAGCCGCGCGATCCATGGCGCCAATGGCAAGCTCCTGGCGGAAGTGTCCGAAGGCAATCGCAAGGATATCCGCAACGCCGTCGAGGCCGCCGTCAAGAACGATGCCTGGAGCAAGATGACGGGGCATGCGCGCGCCCAGGTGCTCTATTTCGTGGCGGAAAATCTCGCCCAGCGCCGCGAAGAATTCGCCGCCGAATTGCGGGCGATGACGGGCGTCACGGAACGCCAGGCTGCGGCGGAAGTCGAGGCTGCGGTGACGCGTCTCTTCAGCTATGCCGCCTGGGCCGACAAGTATGACGGCGCCGTGCATAACCCGCCGCTCAACGGTGTGGCGATCGCCATGAACGAGCCGATCGGCGTCATCGCCATGGCCTGCCCGGATGAAGCGCCGTTGCTCGCTTTCGTCTCGATGCTGGCGCCGGCTCTGGCGCTCGGCAATCGGGTGGTGATCGTGCCCTCGCAGGTGCATCCCTTGTCGGCGACGCGCTTCTACCAGGTGCTCGATACCTCTGACGTACCGGCCGGTGCCGTCAATATCGTGACCGGTGACCGAGACGTGCTGGTGAAAACGCTGGCCGATCATCCGGATGTCGGCTCGCTCTGGTACGAAGGCGGTACCGAGGGCAGCAAGATGGTCGAGCTGGCCTCGGCGCATGACCTGAAGCAGAGCTGGGTCAATCATGGCCTGGCTCGCGACTGGACAGCCGTGAGTGCGCAGGGGCGTGACTTCCTGCGCCGTGCCAGCCAGGTCAAGAATATCTGGGTGCCGTACGGCGAGTGATCGTCGGGCAGCATCGACAACAATAAGCAGGGGAGGCACAAGGCATGTTGAAGAATCTGGATCCCATCCTGACACCCGATCTTCTCTGGGTGCTGCGGGCCATGGGCCATGGCGACGATCTGGTCCTGGCCGATGCCAATTTCCCCTCGCAATCGATTGCTGGTGCCAAGCATCTGATCAGGCTGCCGGGAGTCGATATCCCGACCGCCACGCGCGCCATTCTCTCGGTCATGCCGCTCGACAGTTTCGTGCCGCATCCGGTGCTCCGCATGGAAGTGGTCGGCAAGCCCGATTACCTGCCGCCGGTGCAGCAGGAAGTGCAGCGCGAGATCGACAAAGCCGAGGGCAAGTCGCTGCCGATGGGCTCGATCGAACGCTTCGCCTTCTACGAAGCAGCCAAGAAGGGCTATGCCGTCGTCACCACCGGTGAGATGCGCGGCTATGGCTGCTTCCTGCTCAAGAAGGGCGTCATCCTGGCGGCCGACTGAGTTGCGACATTCAACAATTTTCTGGGATCGGGGCTGACATGCGCAAAGCCATCGTCATCATGGGGATCTATGTAGCCGATCTCGCCTTCCTGGCGGATCGCATGCCGGTCATGGGTGAGACTATTCTCGGCAATTTCCGCAGCGGCCCGGGCGGCAAGGGATCGAACCAGTCGGTGGCCGCCGCGCGCGCCGGGGGCGAGGTCTCCTTCATCACCTGTATCGGTCGCGATTCCTTCGGCGAAACCGCCCGCAAGACCTGGAGCGTCGACGGCATTGACCAGTCCTTCGTCGTCGACGGTGAAAGCCCGACCGGTGGCGCCTTCATCTTCGTGCAGAACGGCACCGGCAATAACGCCATCATCGTTGCACCAGGAGCCGCCAACGATCTGACCACAGCCGATATCGACAAGGCTGAAAGCCGTTTGCGGGAGGCCGCTGTTTTCATGACGCAGTTGGAAACCCCGGTCCCCTTGGCCCTCCATGCCCTGAAGCTCGCCCGCAAGCACAAGGTGACGACGATCCTCAATCCGGCACCAGCCGTGCCGATTCCGGACGAGATCTATCCGCTGGTCGATTTCCTGACGCCGAATGAGACGGAAGCTTCGGCCTTGAGCGGCATCGAGGTGGTTGATGTCTCCAGCGCTGAGAAAGCGGCCGAGCGCTTCCTCGCCAAGGGAACCGGTGCCGCACTCATCACCTTGGGCGAGAAGGGCGCCTTCTACAAGGACAAGCAGCAGGCGCAGCTGGTCCCGAGCTTCAAGGTGGGTGCCGTCATCGACACCACCGGTGCAGGCGACGCGTTCAATGGCGGCTTTGCCTGTGCGCTCGCGGAAGGTAAGTCGCCGCTGGAAGCCGCCCGTTTCGGCTGCGCCACCGGATCGCTCAGTGTCACTCGTGTCGGTACAGCGCCGGCCATGCCGAGCCGCGCTGAAATCGACAAGCTCTTGCGCGGTTGAACCATGACCCGTGCGCTCGCAGGCTTCGATACGGTCGAGCGCGACACGCTGCAGGAGCGGATCTATCGCCAGATCCACCACAAGCTGCTGACCGGACAATTGCTGCCCGGCCAACAGCTCAGCATCAACGCCTTGATCAATGCGCTGGGCGGCAGTGCCATGCCGATCCGCGAGGCCTTGCGCCGGCTGGAAGCCGAACGCCTGCTCGTGGTCGGCAGCAATCGCAGCTTGACGGTACCGCGGTTGACAGCGATGCAGGTGGCGGAATTGCGCGACATGCGTCTGGCGCTGGAGGGGATGGCGACCGAGCGTGCGGCACCCAATGTCACCGAAACGGATCTCACAGCCCTTGCCGCCATCTGCGCCGAAATGGAAGCGGCGATCCTGGCAGAGGATCCGGCGCAGTATCTCGATGCCAATTGGCGCTTCCATCTCTTCATCTATCAGCTCAGCCATATGCCGCTCATGTGCAGCATCGTGCAGCAATTGATGGCGCGGGCGGCACCCTATGTGCGCCTCGGCCTCAATGGCAATCGGGGGCATATGCAGCGCGCCATGCGGCATCATTATGCCGCGCTGGAAGCTTTGCGCCGCGGCGACGGGGCCGCAGCGCGCGCTGCCATCGAAGCCGACATTCTCGGTGCGACGGCGGATTTCCTCAATCTCGACGGCAAGGTCCGACCCGCTTTGCAGGCGAACCTTTAGGCCCGCCCATCGTTTCATTGCTGCGATTTCTACCGGATTCGCCGGTTGCTCTGTCGGCCGCTCCGCTCTGTTTGCCGTGGCGGCAGGCCGCAGATATTTGGGCTTTGCCTTCATCTGATATATTAGTATAACACGCCGGGAGGCGAGACATGGAACGACGACAGATCGGCAAGACCGGCCTCAACGTGACGGTGCTCGGCTTCGGTGGCGCGCCGCTCGGCAATCTCTTTGCGGTGGTGCCGGAGGACGAGGCTCAGGCAACGCTCCAAGCCGCTTGGGCGAGCGGGCGACGCTTGTTCGATACTGCGCCTCTCTATGGCTACGGGCTGAGCGAGCGGCGTGTCGGCGATGCCTTGCGCGATCGCCCGCGGGATGAGTTCGTGCTGTCGACCAAAGTTGGCCGCCTGATCCGGCGTGGCTGGCATGAAAATCGGGTGGGCGAGGTATTTCGCACCTCGATGCCGTTTCACGCAGTCTTCGACTATTCCTATGACGGGGCGATGCGGTCGATGGAGGACAGCTATCAGCGCCTCGGTCTGGATCGCATTGATATCGCCCTCATTCACGACATCGCCGCAGATACGCATCGTGACAACCAGCCGGCAGTATTCAAGGCAGCGATGGAGGGTGCCTATCGGGCACTTGATGAACTGCGACGCAACGGGCAGGTCAAGGCCATCGGCCTCGGCGTCAACCAGGCGGATGTCTGTCTCGACGCGATGAAATATGGCGATTTCGACTGCTTCCTGCTGGCTGGCCGCTATACCCTGCTGGAGCAGGATGCGCTCAACGATCTGATGCCGGCTTGCGCGGCGCGCGACATCTCGATCATCATCGGCGGCCCGTTCAATTCCGGCATTCTCGCGCGCGCCGATGCCGCCGATGCCACCTATAATTATGAGCTAGCGCCGGAAAGTATTCGCGCACGGGTGCGCCAACTGGTGCAGGCCTGCGAGCGGCACCGGGTCTCGCTGCCGACCGCTGCCCTGCAATTCGTTCTCACCCATCCGGTGGTTGCCAGCGTCATTCCCGGTGCCCGCAACGCTGCCGAAGCGGCCAGCCATCACGAGATGCTGTCAGTGAAGATCCCGCAGGCTTTCTGGAAAGATCTGCGCGATAGCGGCTTGCTGCATCCGTCAGCACCAGTGCCCGCGACGACGGCATAGAGGCCAGTATGCGCGTCGATTGCCATCAGCATTTCTGGCGTCTCGATCGGGGCGACTATACCTGGTTGACGCCGAGCTTCACCGCGATCTATCGCGATTTCGGACCGCAGGATCTGGCGCCCTCTCTTCAGCAACATCGGATCGATGCGACAGTTCTCGTGCAGGCGGCAGCGACTGTTGCGGAGACCGATTACATGCTGGACGTCGCTGCCCGACATTCTTTCGTGCGCGGTGTCGTCGGCTGGGTCGATTTTGACGGGCCGGGCTTGATCGCGGATATCGATCGGCTAGCGCAAAATCCGTTGATCAAGAGCTTCCGGCCGATGATCCAGGATATCGCCGATCCCGACTGGATGCTGCAGCCGCAACTCGCCCCCGGCCTGGCCGCGTTGCAACGGCATGACATCGCTTTCGACGCCTTGCTGAAGCCGCCGCATCTGCAGCCGTTCCGGAAATTCCTCAAGCTGTATCCTGATCTGCGGATCGTCATCGATCACGGCGCCAAGCCGGCGATCGCTGCCGGCGGCTTCGAGGTTTGGGCCAAGGAGATGCGGGAAATCGCCCGTGATCCCCGTGTCTTGTGCAAGCTGTCTGGCTTGGCAACCGAGGCCGGAGTTGATTGGACAGAGGCGCGCTTGCGGCCTTATGTCGATCTGCTGTTGCAGGCCTTCGGTCCCGAGCGCTTGATGTGGGGCAGTGACTGGCCCGTCATCAATCTCGCCGGCGGCTATGACCGCTGGCATGGGGCGGCATCTGCCTTGATCGGTGGCCTCAGTGCTGCCGAGCAGGATGCCATTCTGGGCGGTACGGCAACGTCATTCTATCGGCTCTAGATCGCGACATAGTCATCGTCGCGTCACAATCTGAAGAGGTGCAGCTTGGATCGGTTGAAGGGAAAGAAGGCGCTTTGTACAGCGGCAGCGCAGGGCATTGGCCGCGCGGTCGCAGAAGCGTTCATACGCGAGGGCGCCATGGTCGTCGCCACCGACCTCAATGACAGCAAGCTCGCCGATCTCAAAGGTGCCACGGTTCGGCGCCTCGACGTCACCGATGCTGCCGTGGTCGAGAAGCTGGCAGCTGAAATCGGTACCGTCGACATCCTCTTTAACTGCGCCGGCTATGTGCATCAGGGCACTATCCTCGATTGTGTCGAGAAGGATTGGGATTTCTCCTTCGATCTCAATGTGAAGGGCATGTATCGGACGATCCGGGCTTTCCTGCCGGCCATGCTGGCCCAGGGCCATGGCTCGATCATCAACATGGCCTCGGTGGCATCGAGCTTGAAAGGCGTGCCCAATCGCTGCGTCTATGGTGCCAGCAAGGCGGCAGTGATCGGTCTTACCAAATCGGTGGCCGCCGATTACGTCACCAAAGGCATCCGCTGCAATGCCATTTGCCCTGGCACCATCGAGAGTCCCTCATTGGAAGACCGCATGAAGGCGCTGGGCGGCAATATCGATGATGTCCGCGCCGGCTTCGTTGCCCGCCAGCCCATGGGCCGGCTTGGCACGCCGGCGGAAATCGCGCATCTTGCCGTCTATCTCGCCTCGGACGAAGCGAGCTTCACCACGGCGACGACGCATGTCATCGATGGCGGCTGGGCCGCCTGATAGGAGCTTCCATATGAAATTGCTACGCTACGGCCTGCCTGGCCAGGAGAAGCCCGGTCTGCTCGACAAGCAGGGCAACATTCGCGACCTCTCCGGCAGCATCAAGGATATTTCTGGCGAGGTGCTGAGCGATACCGGCCTGCAGCTTCTGAAGGCACTCGATCCGGAGAAGCTGCCCAAGGTCGCCGGCACGCCGCGGCTCGGTCCGTGCGTCGGCCAGGTCGGCAAGTTCATCTGCATCGGCCTCAATTACGCCGATCACGCGGCGGAATCAGGCCTGCAGGTTCCGCCCGAACCGGTCGTCTTCATGAAGGCAACCAGTGCCATCATCGGTCCCAACGACCTGGTGGAGATTCCCCGCAGATCGCAGAAGACCGATTGGGAAGTGGAGCTCGGCGTGGTCATCGGCAAGGCCGCCAAATATGTCTCGGAAGCCGATGCCCTGTCGCATGTCGCTGGCTATTGCGTGATCAACGACGTCTCGGAACGGGAATTCCAGATCGAACGCGCGGGTACCTGGGACAAGGGTAAGGGCTGCGACACCTTCGGGCCGATCGGCCCCTGGATGGTGACGCGCGACGAGGTGCCAGACCCGCATAATCTCGGCCTCTGGCTCTCCGTCGATGGCAAGAAGTATCAGGACGGCAATACCAGGACCATGGTCTACAAGGTGCCGTTCCTGGTCTCCTATTTGAGCCAGTTCATGAGCCTGCAGCCGGGCGATGTCATCTCGACCGGCACGCCGCCGGGTGTCGGCATGGGCCAGAAGCCGACGCCGATCTATCTCAAGCCCGGGCAGGAGATGCATCTCGGCATCGACGGGCTGGGCGAACAGCGCCAGAAGACCGTCGCGGCATAAGGCACCTCAGGTCGGGTCGCCCGCGGAAAGAGCCGCTGGCGGCCCGGCCATCAGGGCTCGACGGGTCTTTTAAACTGATATATTAGTATCTGAGCTCGTGCCGTTATACAGGTCATCCATGGTCAAGATCGTCAAAAGCCGCGCCCGCGACATCCGTTTTCCCACGTCGCAGCATGCGGATGGTTCCGATGCGATGAATCTCGATCCCGATTATTCGGCCGCTTATGTGGTGCTGGAGACGGATCAGCCGGGGCTCGAAGGACATGGCCTGACTTTCACCTTGGGCAAGGGCAACGAGCTTTGCGTGGCGGCGATCGAGGCCTTGGCGCCGATCGTTATCGGGCGCAATCTCGCCGAGATCACCCGTGACATGGCTGGTTTCTGGCGCGAGGTGACGAGCGCCAGCCAGTTGCGCTGGGTAGGTCCGGAAAAAGGCGTCATTCATCTGGCAACGGCGGCGCTGATCAATGCCGTCTGGGATCTCTGGGCGAAGGTGGAGGGCAAACCGGTCTGGCGCCTGGTCGCCGACATGTCGCCGGAAGAATTCGTCAGCCTCATCGATTTCCGCTACATCACCGATGCCCTCACCAAAGAGGAAGCGCTGGCGATCCTGCGCGCCAATGCACCGACCAAGGCAAAGCGCATCGCCGATCTCGAGGCCAAGGGCTTTCCCGCTTATACGACCTCAGCCGGCTGGCTCGGCTATCCCGATGACAAGGTACGGCGCCTCTGTCGTGAGGCGATCGCCGAGGGACTGAACTATATCAAGATCAAGGTCGGTCGCGATCTCGCCGACGACAAGCGGCGTTGCGCCATCGTGCGCGAGGAAATCGGCCCTGACCGCTTTCTGATGATCGATGCCAATCAGGTCTGGGATGTCAACCAGGCGATCGACTGGGTGAAGGAACTCGCACCCTACAAACCGCTCTGGATCGAGGAACCCACCAGCCCAGACGACGTGGTCGGTCATGCTACCATCCGCAAGGCGGTGAAGCCGCTCGGCATTGGCGTCGCCACCGGCGAGATGTGCCAGAACCGCGTCCTCTTCAAGCAGCTGATGCAGCTGAATGCGATTGATTTCTGCCAGATCGATTCCTGTCGCCTGGGTGGCGTCAACGAGATCCTCGCTGTGCTGCTGATGGCGAAGAAATTCGGCGTGCCGGTCTGCCCGCATGCCGGTGGCGTCGGCCTCTGCGAATATGTCCAGCATCTCGCCATGATCGACTATGTCTGCATTTCCGCCAGTACGGAGAACCGCGTGCTGGAATTCGTCGATCACCTGCACGAGCATTTCTTCGATCCGGTCGTCATGCGCGACGGTCATTACATGCCGCCGCGCCTGCCCGGCTACAGCATCACCATGAAGCCGGCGAGCCTCGATGAATTCGAATACGGCAAGGGCAAGGCCTGGGCCAAGCGCTGAGTATCAGCAGCACCCCTATTCGAACATCTCGGCGTGCTGCTGCAGCAGGATCGACAGCCGGTCATAGGCATCGTCGAGATGGAAGGTGAGGGCCTTCACCGCACGATCGACATTGCGCCGTGCCAAGGCTTCCACCACCGCCGTATGCTGGGCGATGGCCTTTTCTTCCTGATGCGGCAGCGGCGAACTCAGATGGCG
>DATMUQ010000387.1:0-9164 GCA_035563795.1 Terriglobales bacterium
CATGCGTTTCAGAATGAGATCATCGCCCGCCTGCAGCGAGAGATGCAGATGGGGCATCAGCCGCGGCTCCTCGGCGATCAGGCGCTTGAGCTCCTCATCGACCTCGACCACATCGAGCGAGGAGAGGCGCAGCCGCGGCAGATCGGGGACCAGCTTCAGCAGGCGTCGCACCAATTGGCCGAGCGTGGGGTTGCCCGGCAGATCGGCGCCGTAGCCGGTGATATCGACCCCCGTCAGCACCACTTCACGGGCACCTTCTGCCACCAGGCGCGCAACCTGCGAAACGATCTCGCCCACTGGCACCGAGCGGTTGTTGCCGCGGCCAAAGGGGATGATGCAAAAGGTGCAGCGATGATCGCAGCCCTGCTGGATCTCGACGAAGGCCCGGATATGCTGCGCCAGGCCGCCGACGAAATGGCCGGCGGTTTCCGTGATCGTCATGATATCGGTGACGGCAATGCGGGGCGCCTCAATGCCGTCAGCCGCGAAGGCCGAGAAGGTTTCGGCTTTCAGCTTCTCGTCATTGCCGATCACATGATCGACTTCCGGCATCGCCGCAAAGCTCTCGGGGGCGATCTGGGCGGCGCAACCGGTGACGATGATCTTCGCCTGCGGCTGCTCCCGGCGCGCTCTGCGGATCGCCTGCCGGGCCTGGCGCTCGGCCTCCGCCGTCACGGCGCAGGTATTGACGATGACCGCATTGTCCAGTCCGGCGGCCGTCGCATGGCCGCGCATCACCTCGGTCTCGAAGGCATTGAGCCGGCAGCCGAAGGTCAGCAGTTGCGGCGCCGGCGACGATGCGGCGGCAGGCCGATCCGGCCCCGGCTGGAGGGCGCCAGCTGTCATCGGCCGGTCTCGAACCGCGCCACATCCATTGCCGCGAGATCGATCATGCCGTCGAAGCTATGAGTCCAGCCGCCGGTCATGCGAACGTGATCATTCGCCAGCCAGTCGATCTGCAGATTGCCGCCATCGAGCACGACTTCCGCCGAGCGGCCGGTAATACCGCGCCGCGCCGCCGCCACGGCGGTCGCACAGGCGCCGCTACCACAGGCTTGGGTAATGCCAGCGCCGCGCTCCCAGACCCGCATGCGCAGGCGACCGTCGCCGAGCAGCTGCACGATCTCGATATTGGCGCGCTCGGGAAAGAGCGAATGGTGTTCCAGTTGCGGCCCGAGGCCGGCGAGATCAATCGCCGCCACATCGGGCACGAAGAAGACCGCATGCGGGTTGCCGACATTGACGGCAACCGGGTCGCTGAGCGGCCCCAGGCTCAATGGCAGATGTGCGGTATCGCAGGCCGTGGCCAGCGGGATGTCGCGCCAATCGAGCCGCACCGCGCCCATATCGACGGCAACCGCGGCACCGCCATCGCGGCTTTCAGCCGAGAGCAGGCCGGCAATGGTCTCGATCGCCAAGTTCTCACGGCCGAGTTCATCCATGACCCGAGCCGAGATGCAGCGCGTGGCATTACCGCAAGCCGCAGATTCGCTGGCATCCGGATTGTGGATCCGCATGAAAAGGTCAGTGCCGGCTGTACGGGCCGGCTCCAGGATGATCAGCTGGTCGCAGCCGATGCCGCGGCGGCGGTCGGCGATCAGGCGGATCTGGGCATCGCTCAAGCGCGGCCCGCCCTGGCGGTAGTCCAGCACCACGAAGTCATTGCCGAGGCCATGCATCTTGGCAAAAGGCAGCTTGCCGGCCGCCGTTTGGGCAGGGGCTGGCTGGGCAAGACGACCTGGATCGGACCGCAAGGCGGCGGTTTGGCTGGAAGCCGGCATCGGATGACCTGTCAGAAAGCTATTTCAGGCGCCACGGCACCCCTCGTCGCGGCCATCTGGCCGCCCCGAATATCGCGGCTATTTGTAGCCTTCCGGGGGGGCTTGTCCACCGCTATCCATATGTGGTTAACGAGGCCCTCGCCGGCAAACATGAACCGGCTGGCCGGGTCGGCCCCCAGCCGCGATGGGACGGCAGACACAGGCATGAGACACAGGCGTGACGCTGGGTTGACGCTGACGCCCCACCCCTGTATAAGCCGCCGCTGAAAATTTGCTTGTCCCTTTGACACTGAATTCGACGGATTAAACCCATGGCTCATCATAAATCGGCTGAGAAGCGCATTCGCCAGACCGAAACGCGTACCGCGCAGAACCGCGCCCGCACCAGCCGCATCAAGACCGAGGTCAAGAAGGTCGAGCAGGCGCTCGCCAGCGGCAATAAGGCCGCGGCCGAAGCGGCCCTCAAGTCGGCCCAGCCGGAATTGCATCGCGGCGTGAGCAAGGGCTTGCTGCATCGCAATACGGTGGCTCGCAAGGTGTCGCGCCTGACCAAGCGCGTTAAGGCTCTCGCCGCCGGCTGACGCCTGCCGACGCGCTTCAAGCACGTCACATAACTGTCACTGCCTATTAGACAATCGCTGCAGTTCGCCAGCTGCAGCGATTGTCTTTTTGTCTGCGCGAAAATCGGGTCCGCCACTTTGCGTTGCAACCTGGTGGCAGGTTTTTCCCTGCTCTAAAGACGGTTGTTGTTTTTTTGACACGAAATCGACATCGGAAACGGCTATCGACGCGTTCTCGATTCGATCATATTGCCTTCCGAAGCTGCTCCACGTAGAGTTATCCCCAAGAGTAGACGGGTTGAGGCAAAGCCGACCATTTGGTCAAAGGCTTCAAAAAATTAAAACAATTTCAGATAGTTGGGCGTAGAGCTCGGATAGTTTTGCGGTTAGCCTAGATCATGGGGTGGATGCCCCGGGGAACCGCAAGGACTTGATGGCGCTGGCGCACAGAAGGGTAGTGACTAATATGCAACAAGGCGCTTCATTCATTTGTTACCGCCACGCCAATCGTCACGCGACCTTCGACCGTTCCGGATATAATTCTACCAAAAACTGTATTCCTGAGTGACGCGGCACCCGCTGCGGGCGCCCTTGTAGGGCGTACCCGGGTTCGCTGCGCCGTCACTCTGTCCGTGGCCTCGAGGCCACGGTCGGGATCAGTTTTTCATTCTCCCAAGGTTTCCCAGATGTCCCAGCAGTGCAGCCACAAGGTGCGACGGAAGACGGCAGATATGCCGACCGCCGGCCAGGAACCGCTTCATACCGCCGGCCAGGAACCGCTTCATACATGTCGCCTGATGCCGACCTGCGGGAGCCGGGCATGAGTTACGCCGGCGACCTCAACGTGAACGAAGCCTGGCAGCTTCTGGCCGCCGAGAAGGGCGCACAACTGATCGACGTGCGCACGGTACCGGAATGGAACTTTGTCGGCCGCCCGGACCTCGGCAATCTTGGCAAGGCACCGATTCTGCTGAGCTGGCAGGTCTATCCGCAGATGGCCGTGGATGCCGATTTCGTCGCCAAGTTGACCGAAAAACTGGCCGCTGGAGACAAGAACGCTCCGCTTTTGTTCCTATGCCGGAGCGGCGCCCGGTCGAAGGCGGCCGCCCTGGCGGCGACCGCTGCGGGTTACACCAAGTGCTACAACATCGCCGGCGGTTTCGAGGGGGATCGCGATGCCGCCGGACATCGCAGCTCGGTTGGCGGCTGGCGTTTTGCCGGCCTGCCCTGGACCCAGGATTAGACGCCAGGGGCCAGCGAAAGGCGTAAGGCGGCCGGTCGACGCTATACCGGCGGCATCAGTAAGTGGGACCGCGCGGGCGCATGGGCGCCGTCCGGTCAGGTGAGGTGGCGAAAGCCAAGGCTTATGCAGGACCGCCAGGGTGTTCAGGGGCCGAAGATGAGCCCGGGCGGAACGGCAGACGGGGAAGATTGATGTCGGAATTGAACAGCGATACCCAGCTCAATGCACAATGGGCACGCATCCGTGGCCGCCTGCGGGCGGAATATGGCGAAGCGACGTTTCGCAGCTGGCTGAAGCCCCTGACCCTGGCCGGCCGCCGCGGCGCCGATCTGCGCGTTGCGGTGCCGTCGCGTTTCATGCGGGATTGGGTGACGACCCATTATGGCGATCGCATCAAGGCCCTGTGGTCGACCGAGAATCCGGAAATCCGCTCGGTCGAGGTGATCGTCGATGCCCTTGCCGGCCGCGCGCAGATGACTGACGAGGCGGCGCTCGATGATCTGGCGCTGGCGGCGGAAAGCAATGCCGCTGCCGGTGTGATGGAAGGTGGCGCGCCGGCGCTCCGCGCCGACAGCGTTGGTGCCGCCGCGGTAGCGACGATGTCCGCCCCGCAATATCTCCGCAGCGAAGAAGCCGACGGTTTCGACGATGTCAGCGCGCCCTTGGATCCGCGCCTGACCTTCGACAATTTCGTCGTCGGCAAATCGAACGAGCTCGCCCATGCGGCTGCCTACCGGGTAGCAGAAGCCGATACCGTGCCGTTCAATCCGCTGTTCCTCTATGGTGGCGTGGGCCTCGGCAAGACCCATCTGATGCATGCCATCGCCTGGCATATCCGCCGCAGGAAACCGCATAAACGGGTGATCTATCTCTCCGCCGAGAAGTTCATGTACCAGTTCATCCGCGCCTTGCGGAACAAGAGCACCATGGCCTTCAAGGAGCAGTTCCGCAGCGTCGATGTGCTGATGGTGGATGATGTGCAGTTCATCATCGGCAAGGAATCGACCCAGGAAGAGTTCTTCCACACCTTCAATGCGCTGGCCGACCAGAACCGCCAGGTGATCCTTTCCGCCGACAAATCGCCCTCTGATCTCGAAGGCCTGGAAGAGCGCATGCGCTCACGCCTCGGCTGGGGCCTGGTCGCCGATATCCATCCGACCACCTATGAGCTCCGCCTCGGCATCCTGCAGTCGCGGGCCGAGCAGAGCGGCGTCGAGATTCCGCAGAAGGTGCTGGAATTCCTGGCGCACCGCATCGCCTCGAATGTGCGCGAGCTGGAAGGCGCCCTCACCCGCATCACCGCCCATGCCACTTTGGTCGGCCGGCCGGTGACCCTGGAATCGGCGCAGGAACTCTTGAAGGATCTGCTGCGCGCCAATGACCGGCGCGTCAGCATCGAGGAAATCCAGCGCCGGGTTGCCGAGCATTTCAACATCAAGCTTGCCGATATGCAGTCGCCGCGCCGTGCTCGCACCGTCGCCCGCCCACGCCAGATCGCCATGTATCTGGCGAAGCAGCTCACAACCCGCTCATTGCCGGAGATCGGCCGCAAATTCGGCGGCCGCGACCATACCACCGTCATGCATGCGGTGAAGAAAGTGGAAGAACTCTGCGTCGGCGATTCCGGCTTCGCCGAGGATGTCGATCTTTTGCGCCGCATGCTGGAAGGCTGACGCAAGGCCATGCGGCCGGATAAGAGGACCATGCCGGCCGCGGCCACGCTCGCCGCGACACTCCGCTACCTGTGTTCGGATTATGCCTCGATCAGCGAGGTCTGCCAGCGCCTCGGCATCAATCGCCAGCAATTCAACAAATATCTGAGCGGCCAGACCAGGCCGACGCCGCATAACCTGCGACGTATCGCCGAGTTCTTCGGCATGACCGAAGAGGTGCTGCTCGCACCGCTCAGCGAGATCAAGCAACGTCACCTGCGGACAAAACAGATTGCCACCGCAACGCGGGCATCTGAGAGCGACGGCGCCGAGCAGGAAGCGTTGCGGCGCTATTGCGGCCGTTACCATACCTATTTCCGGTCGCCCACCTATCCCGGCTATATTTTCAAGGGTTTCGTCGTCCTCTATCAGCATGACGGCCAGACCCATAGCAAGGTGCTGGACCGATATGTCCGGCGCTTCGAAGCGGACGCACCGGTCTCGGTCTTCCGCATGCGCGGCACGGTCACGCTGGAAGGTGGATATCTTTATATCCATGACCAGCGGGTTGGGCGGAACCGATCCTATACGATGACCATTCTCTATCCGTCCTCCAGCGATGAAATCTATCACCTCAATGGATTGATGCTGGGCGTCGCATCACAGCTCGATCGACGCCCCTTTGCGTCCAACCTGGTTTATGCCCGCATCCCGGCGAAAATGAGCGACCGTGAAGCCCTGCGTGCTTGCGGCATCTTCAAGCCCGATGCCGACGAAATCCCGCTATCCGTCCGGCCGCTGGTAGAGAACAGGATCGGCGCGCGGACCGACGTACTGGTCGCTGCGCCCTTCTTCTGACTGATCGTTCCGATCGGGCTGTTTCCCTCTTCCCCAACCGTTTCACCTGGCAGCGTCAAGTGACGTCAAAAGCCGCGTCAAGATGCGTCACCTCAGGATAAACGCAGCGAAATTGACGCGTTACGGCGGTGCTCTGCATATTTCGGCCGACGCGCGGCGGCGCGGATCGAACGAAAGACCCGGGAAAACCGGGGCAGAGCAATGAGGGGGAAAAACAATGTCGATCATCAATCCAACACGGCGCCAGCTTCTGGGTGGCTTGGCCGCCACGGGTCTGGCCGCCACGGGACTTGGCGTCGGCCTGGCCACGAGCCTGCCGCGACCGGCCATGGCGAGCGAGCCGAAAAACGGCGGCCACCTGCGTCTTGGTCTCAGCCGCGGCTCGACGACCGATTCGCTCGATCCCGCGAGCTATGCCAATAGCTTCAGCGACACGCTGGGCTTCACCATCAACGGCAACCTGACCGAGATTGACGAACATGGGCGGGCCATTCCGGATCTCGCAGAGAAATGGGATGTCAGCAAGGATGCCAAACGCTGGGTTTTCACCATCCGCAAGGGTGTCGAATTCCATAACGGCAAGACATTGAGCCCCGCCGATGTCGTTGCCTCGATCAATCATCACCGCGGCGAGAAATCGACCTCCGCCGTCAAGCCTTTCGCCGACACCATCGAAGCCATTGCCATCGACGGCGACAATGTTGTGTTCACGTTGAACGAGGGCAATGCCGACTTTCCCTATATCATCGGCGAATACCATTTCGCCATCATGCCCGCCACCGACGGCAAGATCGACTGGCAATCCGGTATCAGTTCCGGCGGCTATAAAATCAACGAATTCAAGCCCGGCAACCGGGTCGAACTGACGCGTCACGCCAATTACTGGAAGCCGGGCCGGGCACATTTCGCGGACATCTCGATGCTGGTGATCCACGATCAGATGACCCGCATGAACGCTCTGCTGGCCAATGAAATAGACGTCATGGAGAGCCTCGATCCCAATACCGTTCCGCTACTTCACGGTAATTCGAGCCTCAAGGTCGAGGTCGTCAAAGGTGGGCTTCACGGCACCCTGCCCATGCGGGCGGATACGGCGCCTTTCTCCGACGTCAATATCCGGCTGGCGCTGAAATATGCCATCGACCGCGAAGACCTGATCAAGCGCTTGCGGCCGGGCATGGGCACCATCGCCGATGACCATCCCATCGCCCCCAGCTATCGCTATTACGCAGCCTCGCTTGCGCCACGGACCTATGATCTGGATAAGGCGAAGTTCCATCTGAAAAAGGCCGGCCTGAGCACGCTCAAGCTGGACCTCAACATCTCGGACGAAGCCTTCCAGGGCGCCGTGGATCTCGCCCAGATATATCGTGAGCAGGCGGCGAAAGCCGGAATCGACATCACGGTCGTCCGCGAGCCGGCCGAGGGCTATTGGGACAATGTGTGGATGAAGAAGCCCTGGTGCGGCAGCTATTGGGGCAGCCGGCCAACCGAGGACATGATCCTCTCCTCCGCCTATCAGTCCGATGCGCCCTGGAATGAATCCTTCTGGAAGAACGAGCGCTTCGACATGCTGCTGCGCAGCGCGCGGCCGGAACTCGACGAAGGCAAACGCGCGGAAATCTACGCCGAAGCGCAGCAGCTTCTGCGCGACGAAGGCAGTGTCATCATCCCGATGTTCAGCGACTTCGTCTTTGCAACCACGGACAAGATCGCTCATGGCGAGCTCGCACATAATGCCGATCTCGACGGCCGACGCCTGGGCGAACGCTGGTGGTTTGCCTGACCGGATTGCTCTCCCGCTGATGCCTCCCTGTTGCTGCGAGGCGCGCCCGGAAGGGCGCGTCAGGCGCTCCCATGATCGACGGAACCTTTGCCGATGGCCTCTTCCCTGACTGCGGACCACATAGCGACCACGCTGCAACCAGCCGAGAATATCGCCGGCTATCGCCCGCGCGGCATGAACTATGACAACTGGGATCGTCCGCCCTATAACGGCTGGAGTTTCCAGCATGTTCGCGAGCTTTTCCCCACCGCGCCCGTCGAAATCGATCCGGCGCGGCGGCGGGTTCTCCCCTCTGCGACAGTCGAATTGGACCATCTCACCTATCATCGGACCGATGGGGATGATGAGACGATCGGCGCGCTGCTGGCGAGAACGCATACGGATGCTTTCCTGGCGGTCCACCGGGGGCAGATCGTGATCGAGCACTATTTCGGTGCCATGACAGCTGCCACCACACATATTTCCCAATCCGTCTCAAAATCGCTGGTTGGCGCGCTTGTCGGCAACCTGATCGACCGCGGCATGCTCGATCCCGCGGCGCCGGTGACCGATTACGTGCCGGAACTGAAGACGTGCGGCTATGCCGGCGCAACGATCCGGCATCTGCTGGATATGACCAGCGGTGTCGGCTTTTCCGAAACCTATGGTGATCCGGCATCGGAAGTCTGGGCCATGGATGTCTGCACCGGCTGGCGCCCCGATCATGATGGTCGCGGCCCGGCTTCGCTGCACGATCTGATCCTGTCCCTGAAACAGATCCGGCCCCATGGCGAGCGGTTCGACTACCGGTCGGTGGAAACCGATGTTCTCGGCTGGGTGCTGGAACGCCGCACCGGCCTTGCCTTGCCGAAGCTCATGAGCGAAATCCTCTGGCAGCCGCTCGGCTGTGAAGCCGAGGCCTATTTCACCCTGGACAAGGCCGGCATCGCGCTGGCGAGCGGTGGCTTTGCGGCGACCGCGCGCGATTATGCCCGCTTCGGGCTCATGATGCTCAGCGGCGGATGGGCGGGCGATCGTCAGCTGGTGTCAGCGGATTGGGTTGCCGCCTGCGGTCGTGGCGAACAGGCGAAATTCGGCGCACCCTATGCGGAATGGTATCCCGAGGGAGCTTATTCCAACCAGTTTTGGGTGGAGGATTGCCGACGCGGCAGCTTCATGGCGCGCGGCATTTATGGCCAGCTCATCTATATCGACCCGGTCAACGAGCTTGTCGCCGTCAAGCTGTCGGCCTGGCCGGATTATCGCATGGTCGATTTGCTGCGCGACACGCTGGCCGGCATCCGA
>DATMUQ010000388.1:0-11359 GCA_035563795.1 Terriglobales bacterium
CGGCACCTGCAGCACGCGGCCGGTCTTCGGGCAGACCGGCAGGAAGGGCGAATAGCTGGCGGCGCGTTCCTCGCGCAGGGAGGGGAGCATGATCTCCATCACCTGCTCGTAATGCTTCAGCACATCCAAGAGGCCCTGGTCGAAACGGCCCGACATGTACCAGTCGGTCGAGGACTGGAACTCGTAGTCGAAGCCGAAGCCGTCGAGGAAGCCACGCAGCATGGCGTTGTTATGATGGCCGAAGCTCTCATACTTGCCGAAGGGATCCGGCACCTTGGTCAGCGGCATGCCGAGATACTTGGCCAGCATCTCCTGGTTGGGGACATTGGTCGGCACCTTGCGGAGGCCGTCCATGTCATCGGAGAAGGCAAAGAGGCGCGTCGGGATATCCGACAGGCGCTGGAAGGCCTGGCGCACCATGGTGGTACGGACCACTTCGCCGAAGGTGCCGATATGCGGCAGGCCCGAGGGGCCATAGCCGGTCTCGAACAGCACATAGCCTTTTTTCGGCGCTTTCCCGGCATAGCGCGCAACCAGTTTGCGTGCTTCCTCAAAGGGCCAGGCGCGTGCCGCTTCGGCATATGTACGTTCGCTCGTCATCTCCACTCTTCTCCGGAATTCAGGAATATAGGTCTGTCCAGGTTTTGGACGGTCGGAGACTAGTGGGGCGGCCACGCCGGGGCAAGTCCGACATGTGGAAATGCCGGTTTATTCCGGCGTTTTGCCGGGAATGAAAAGCTCCGCCTCCAGCGGCAGGTGGTCGGAGGAAAGGGTCGGACCGGCATCGAGACTGGTCAGGACCACTTTGCCGCGGGTCAGGACATGGTCGATCGGCAGCCGTGCCGGGGCCGAGGCCCAGCTCGGCCAGGTCGGGCTGATCTCGGTCTCCGGGTGCCAGTTGCCGGCTTGGCGCAGGGCTCTCACCACCGGCGTCCAGGGCGCGGCATTGAGATCGCCGAGAAAAATGGCGTCCGGCCCAAGCCCGGCCAGGAAGTCGGCGAGATGAGCAGCTTGTTCGCTCTGGGCGGTCGCTGCCGTTGCCGGCAGCAAGCGGGCGGCCGGATCCGGCTGCAGCCAGGTGAGGGGGCGGATGATATGGCTGACGGCGACATCAAGGGTGAGGTCCGCTGCCACCTGCAGTCGGGCACCGACCACCACCGGCAGTTTGCCATCGATCCGGCTGGCGGAGATCGGGGTGAGCGGCAGGCGCGAGAGCAGCATCTCCTCGCAATGATCATCATCGCCGACGCAATCGAGATGATAAGGGTAGCGATCGAAGAGCTGCGTCAGCGCCGTTTTCAACTGTGGCGAGACCTCGACCAGGCCGATGATGTCGGCATTGCTGCCCCGCAGATAGCTGACAATGTCATCGCTGCGGGTGTCATAGATCCAGGCATTCAGCTCGATCACATGCAGCCGGTGGCCAGGCGCGTCGGCGGGAATGGCGGGTGTCGATCCTGCCGGCCAGATCACCCAGAGCTGCCAGAGAGCCAAGGCCCCGGCGATGACGGCATGGCGCCAGTGCCGCAACAGCAGCGCGGCGGCGGCCAGCAGCGTGCCGGTCCAGCAAAGCTGGGCGGCAAATTGCAGTGCCATCTCGGCGTAAGGAATCGTGCGGCCGATCAAGCCGATCAACGCCAGCAGCCAGGCAAGGCCGGCCGCAACCAGCCAGGCAAGCCGCGCCGGCCGGCGCAATTTCCGAGCGATTTCCGCAAGCGACATCGACACACAATTTGGTTGAAAGCCCCACGTCTCTCAGATGTAGCACAATTATCGTCCGCGCGATAATCTTGCCGCCCGCAGGACATCACAGAGGGCATTTCATGGGCTGGTCCGTCTTCGCTCGACTGACATCATTCGGGCTTGCCCTCAACCTCGCTTTGCCATTGGCAAGCTTGCCGATCGCAGATGCTGCTGCCGACAACACGACAACGATCGCAGGCAGCACCAAGGCGCCGGCCGGCGATAACAGTGTCGATAATCAAGGCAGCGATGACGGCGATAGCGGCGTCAACGATGATCCGGTCTGGGGCTATTTCCTCGGCAAGACCGCCTATGTTTTCTTTCATGAGATTGCCGGTGCCATGAAGACGCCGGATGGCGGAACTGCGATCGCCAATACAGCAGCGAAGCGGGATCAGCTTGCCGGCTTGCTGCTCATCGCCGAAAGCGGCAAACGTTTTGGCGGCGCGGTGCTGGGCGATGCTGTGATGGGCTGGATTCTCTCCTGGCGGCAGGACATGCAGGATGAGCCGACAGCCGATGCGAAATCCGGCGGCAGCTGGGACAGCCGCAATCTCTCGAGCGCGCAAATGTCCGACCTGCTCTGCGCGCTCTATGGCAGCGACCCGGCGCATTTTCACGGCCTCGTCGACAGTGGCGATATCAAGGCCGATGCGACGGCCGGCTGTGTCGAGGGCTATCGCAAACTGACGGCGCAATGGACCACGCTGCTGGGCCACGCCGGTATCAAGTTGGATATGAGCGATTCATTGGCTGCCGTCGATGCCAAGCAAGGTGGTAGCAATAGCGGGCAAAGCAGCGATGCCGATGCCGCCACGGCCGCAAGCGCCATCAGTCTGGAACTGCGTCCGAGCACGGCACCGACTCTGGCTGATTTCACCGGCTGGCTGTCCGATGTCGGCCTCGCCAACAATCTCATTGCCGAGGCCAATCGCGATCTGACGCTCGCTGCGCCGATCAAGCTGGTCATGCTGCAATGCGACAAAAACAGCGATCCGGCAACGGCGAGTGCCTTACCGGATGGGCAAACGATGCTTTGTTATGAATGGCTGAAGTCGGGCTATGACGCGGCTACGGCGCAGAATGTCGAGGCGCCGCCGGAGTAACCCGCACTTACTCCGACGGCGCTGCCTGTCTCTCTGGATGGGATCGATCAGGCGTAATACTTACCAAAACGATTGGCGAGGAAGTCGTCGAGGTTGCACATTTCCTGACGGATGAAGCCCTTTTTGGGCAATTTCCCCTCACCCTGCAAATCAACCATGGCACAAATTCCAGCCGCTGTCGTGATCTGAATTGCGCTCATCAGCTTGCCGTCGATTTCTTTCGCATAAATCTTCTTGGCATAGGTCTGCTGGGTAAGACGACCTTCCTTGATACCGGTAACTGTGACGAAGATCAGCACCACGTCCTGATGGGTAATAGGCACTGACCTTTCCATGATGTCCTTCAGGAGATCGCGGCGGTCGCGCAGGCGCAGATCTTCCAGCAGCAACTTCATGATGTCGCGATGGCCGGGATAGCGCACGGTCTTGTAATTGAGGCTCTGCACCTTGCCATCGAGTGACTCGCACAACGTGCCGAGACCGCCCGAGGTGTTGAAGCATTCGTAATCGACGCCATCGAGCGAGAAGTGCTCGAGGCCTTCCAGCGGCATCGCTTCGATCGACTTGCCGTCGTAAATCGCTTCACAGGGATTGCAGTATTCGTTGATCAAACCGTCGGTCGACCAGGTGAGATTGTATTTGAGGCCATTGGCCGGGAATTCCGGCAAGGCGCCGACGCGCATATGCACTTCGCGCAGGCTGTCGAAATCCTTGGCGAGATGATTGGCGACGATGGAGATGAAGCCGGGGGCGAGACCGCATTGCGGTGCGAACGCGGTGCCCGCCTTCTTGGCGACGCTGCGCACGGCACGGGTGGTGGCCACGTCTTCGGTGAGGTCGAAATAATTGGCGCCCACTTCGGCGCAGACCTTGGCGACACCGGGATTGAGGAAGAAGGGCAAAGCGGAGAGCACGGCATCCTGACCCTTCGCCACCTTGGCGAGGGCCTTCTCATTGGCGACGTCGATCTTCTCGGTCTTTGCCTTCTTGCCGCCCGCCTGCTTCAGGAAGGCCGCGTCATTATCCGCCAAGGTAATGGTGTAGTCGCCACTGGCATGCAGCAGATCGACGATCGCGCCTCCGATCTTGCCGGCGCCCAGAATCAGTACCTTGCGGCCCATGCTCCTAATCCTCTTCCTAGAAAGTGTTCTTGATCGCCGGCAGGATAGAGAGGGGCCGGGCTTGCCTAAACCCGGCGAAAGGTGGAAAACCGGGGCGGGGCCGTCGATTCGCCGGCTCACGGGTGACGCTTCGTGGGCAGACGCTCTGACGGATTGAAGATTGGCCGGTTCGGGAATCGGTGACGCGATTGATGCGCTGCAATAGCGGTGGAGCTGATCGGGCGATCTCCCAGGGGTGATTTCCGGGGCTTGCTTGTTCAGCTGCAGGCACAGTGATGGGGTTAAAGGTAAATGGTAAAGCGGAGTCTGGACGATACCGATCAGCGCCTGCTGGCGCTCCTCCGGGCGAATGCCCGGCTGCCTACCGCGGCACTCGGGCGCCAGCTCGGCCTGTCACGCAGCGCCGTCCAGGAGCGCTTGAAGCGGCTGGAACGCGATGGCGTCATCAGCGGCTATACCGTGGTGGTGGGATCGGAGACCGAGCGGCCCGGGGTCACCGCCCATGTGTTGCTGACATTGGACCCGAAATTCCAGGACCGCGCCATGGCCGCCCTCAAGGGGGTGCCGGAGGTGATCGCCTGCTATACGGCAAGCGGCATCTATGATGCGATCGCCATGATCAATGCCAGCACTTCGGCCCATCTTGACGAGGTGTTGACCCGGATTGGTAAATTGCCGGGCATCGCCCGCACCACCTCGGCGATCCTGCTCTCCACCATGTTCGAGCGGAAATAACTGTCACCCCACAACCGGCTAGAGGAGGGGCGCATGAGCATCACGCGCGACGACATCGACCGTGCCGCACAACGGGTTGCCGGCCATGTCCGGCATACGCCGGTGCTCGATCTGGCCCCCGGCACCTTCGGCCTGCCGGCACGCATCATCCTGAAGCTGGAATCGTTGCAGCATGCCGGCTCGTTCAAGGCGCGCGGTGCGTTCAACGCGCTGATAACGGCAAGCGAAAGTACTGGCGTGCCGGCGGCCGGCGTCATCGCCGCATCCGGCGGCAATCATGGTGCGGCGGTCGCTTATGCGGCGCGTTCGCTGGGCCATCGTGCCGAGATTTTCGTGCCAAAGGTTGCCAGCCCGGCCAAGTTACAGCGCCTGCGCGATTTCGGCGCTGAGGTCCAGGTGGTGGGCGCTGTCTATGCCGAGGCGCTGGCGGCCTGCCAGGCGCGGCAACAGCAAACCGGCGCTCTCTCGGTGCATGCCTATGACGAACCGGCTGTATTGGCCGGCCAAGGCACGCTGGGGCGAGAACTGCAGCAGCAGGTGCCGGATCTCGATGCGGTGTTGATTGCCGTCGGCGGCGGCGGGCTGATCGGCGGCATCGCCGCCTGGTATCACGATGGTCCTGGCGAGAAGCGGACAAAGGTGATCGGTGTCGAGCCATCGGGCTGCCCGACCTTGCATGCCGCCCTTGCTGCCGGCCGACCGGTCGATGTCGATGTCAGTGGTGTGGCGGCGGATTCACTCGGCGCTCGCCGGATCGGCGCATTGACTTTCGCCAATCGGCAGGCGATCGACGGGGCGCTTCTGGTTGAGGATGAGGCGATCCGCGAAACCCGCCGGCTGCTGTGGCGCGAACTGCGTCTGGCAGTGGAACCCGGCGGTGCAACGGCTTTGGCGGCGCTCATCTCCGGCCGTTATCCCTGCGGGGCCGGGGACAAGATCGGCGTTGTCATCTGCGGCGGCAATACCGATCCCGGCGATCTCGCCTGATCCGGTAAAACTGAAACTCACCTGGCGCGGTTATGCGCCGCCACAACTGTTCAGCATAGCAAGACACGATCATTGACGGCTTTGCATGTGACAGATGCGCCGCCTAATCGATCCTGCCTTGCCTTTAACGAGCTGTTCTCGCTCAAGCATCAATGCGGCAAAACCACGATGTCCTGAGGGGAATGGTCCAGCGCCACCGCAGGAGAACGCGCGTTAATCCGTAACAATCGGCAGAAGATTAAAATACGCGGGCGCAAGCTTGCGGACAGTCCATCCGTTCTTTCATTGCCTTGTAGAATGCACCTTTCGGTACGGCCATCGTTCCAGCGATCAATGCGCTGGACGCAATGTGGCCCCGTCCTGCTCGCGGGTATGTGACCGGCCGAAATGTTGCTCAAATATGGCAAAGTCATCATAATTCAATGAAATCGCGGGCCCTCTCGCGCAAAAAAATACCGGAGCGGGATCACTATGGCAGTGCATTTTCGTGTGCTAAAGAGCCGACACCTGCGTCAGCGCTGGTTGATTCCGTTCGTCTCGACCGTGGTTCTGTATGCGCTCGGCTATGGCATTCCGGCGCTGTTCTTCGATATCTATATCAAGCCGGAGCGCATTCCCGCCGATTTCGGCCTGCAGCTGGTGCTGGCCTTGCTGGTGTTTGCGGTGTCACGCCGCATCTGGGCTTTTCTGCTGCTGCAAACCCTGCTGATTGGCATCCTCTATATTGGCAGCGCCATCAAGACGGCGCTGCTCGGTCGCCCGATCATGCCGGAGGACATGCACAATGTCAGTGCGCTGATCCATATCCTCGGCACCAAGGGCTGGATCCTGGTCGGTCTGCCGTTGCTGGCCGTGATCGGCCTCTTCATTTTCAATCTGCGCCTGCGTGGCCGGGTGACGATGGTGGCCTGGGCGGTGCTGATCGGCTTGCCGGTGGGCGCTGCTGCGGGACCGCGCCTGATCGAGCAGACACTCGACAAGGCCTTTAACAATTTTCCCTGGGATCAGCGGCAGAACTACATCTATCGCGGCGGCACCATCAATTTCGTCCAGGAATCGGTCCGCGCTGTGGCGGAGGCCAAGCCGGCGCCGAGCGATGGCGAGGTGCGCGATGCGGTGGCGCGCCGGCAGGTGGCGGATGGCCCGCGGGTCAACATGGCTGATGCCTATGCGCCGGGCGATCCCGCTTATCGCCATAAGCGCAACATCCACATCGTCCTGGAGGAGAGCTTCTGGGATGCCGATCTGCTGACCCAGGCGCATTTCAGCACCTCGCCGATGGACCCGCGCTTCATGGCGCTGTGGCAGCAGACCGGTTATTCACATGGCATGAGCCCTGCCTTCGGCGGCCAGACGGCCAATGCCGAATTCGAGATCCTGTGCGGCTTCCCGATCAATGAAGTGGCAGTGAAGTTCGAATATGGGCTGAAGAACAACGTGCCCTGCCTGCCGCGTCTCCTTGACCAGATCGGCTATCGCACCATCGCCTCGCATCCCAATCTGCCGGCTTTCTGGAACCGCCAGGTGGCGTTCAAGCTGCTCGGCTTCCAGACCTTCTGGGCCGGCAAAGACTTCAAGATGGATGATCTCAGCGGCAATCAGTTCCTGTCGGACAAGTCATTGCACACCCAGGTCGCGGCGAAGCTGGCGGCGGATCGCCAGCATGACCAGCGACCGGTGCTGGACTATGTCGTCTCGATCTTCGGCCATTGGCCCTATCCGCCCAGCGACAATGACAGCCATCCGGATGTCGTGCGCTCGGATACGCGGGTGCCGGAAGTGGTGAACTACGCCAATGCGATCTATTACAAGTCCCGCGACATGATGGATGAGATCGAGCGGCTGCGGCGCACCGACCCGGATTCAGTCATCGTCGTGTTCGGCGACCATCTGCCGACCCTGGGGTCGAAATTCGCCGGCTTCACCGAATCCGGCGTGCTGGCCGATAATTTCGGCGACTTCACCGCCGGCATGTATACCTTCTCGGCGGCAACCCCGCTGATCGTCATCGATGGGCATAACGGTCCGTTGCATCTCGGCGACCTGCCGATGTACCGGGTGCCGCGCCTCATCATGGATCTGATCGGCGAAGACGGGCCGACCATCTTCGATCTCGCCGCGCCGCCACCGCATACTGCGCCGCGCCCGCTGCCCGGGGTGCTGCTCGATCGCCGCGATGCCCAGGCTGACAAGCTTTGCCTCGACAAGAACGACAATGCCGATTGCCAGCAGATGGCGGCCTGGCTGGATGACGTGATGCTGATCTCGCATGACATCTTCAGTGGCAAGGAACATGCCCTGAAGCTGCTGGGCGGTCGCGCCATCGCCGGCGGCAATGGCAACGGGAACGAGGACGCCGATACTGACGCTAATGCCTCGGGCGATGTGCCGGATGCCGAACCTGCCCATGCCGACATCCCAGGTGGTGATGACGGCGATGCCCTGAGCTTCCGGCCGGATGCCGTCCAGCCAGCCGGCAATCGCTGAAGCGGACAGCCTTCACCCGCCGCAGGCCGCGTTATTGCGGGCGATACGTCAGGGATGAACAGGGGATCGGGCCGAGGGCCGTGGCGTCAGACCGCCAGGGCAAAGAAAGTCGGCTGGCTTTCCTCGCTGGGTAGCGGCGGCTCGGCACCGGCCCGGCGATAGGCCTCATCGGCAGGTTGCAGCGGCGGCGTATGCAGTCCCGCACCAAGCTGCTCCTGGGCGATCTGCTGCGCACTGAAGGCAACGGTCGGCTGAGTCTGCGGCGTCTCGGTCTGGCCGGTACTTTGTTCCTCGACCCCGTTCTCGCTCTGGGTCCCGGTCTGGGACGACGTTGAGACCGATGCCTGGTCTGTCTGCTGCTCGGCAATCGAACGGTTGCCATCAGTTGCCTGATCGGCGGCATCCTGGGCGCTGCGATAGCTGTTGGCGCGGTCCTGGAAAACCTTCGAGACGCGCGAGGCGGAATCAGCCGTCTGCTGCGCCTGTTCCGCCAGGG
Organism: Terriglobales bacterium; assembly: GCA_035563795.1. Classification (GTDB taxonomy): domain Bacteria; phylum Pseudomonadota; class Alphaproteobacteria; order Dongiales; family Dongiaceae; genus Dongia_B. The sequence goes on from DATMUQ010000388.1 coordinate 8,676, forward strand.
CATCGAGCGACTGCTGGCGATTGCGCCGCAACTGCACGGCAGCCGCCGCCGTGACCGTCGGGTCACGGTAGGTCAAAGCCCTGCTATTTGTAACGCTCGTATCGGCCATGGCTCTTTTCGCCGGCGGTCAGCCAGTTGTTTCCTCTGATAGCGCACCCATATGACGTGGCAATTTGCGCTACCCTTTCAATCGTCTTCGCTAAGCTGCGATAAAAAGTTACCTGAAACAAGCCGGATTCCCCGCCGGCTGCGACAGTTGTTCCGTTTGATCGGGGCCGTATTAACCATATCTTACCGTTTCTAGGCTTTCAGACTTACCTTTATGCCTTGTTAACGCTCTACCTTTTAGCATCCTTGGCTGAATGCGCGGTCAGCCATATACAGCCCGTCAGGGGCATGAGTGGCACTATATGACCGTCGACAAAGAAGAAACCAAAAAGGCACCAGTAGTGGGACTACCCTTGGGCGAACCAGGCACTGATCCAACGCCGGCAGCACCAACGGACTGGCTGCAGGCCTCCCTGCTGGGCGCCGGCGATATCGCTTATCACTGGGACGTCGCCAGTGATCGCCTGCAATGGGTTGGCAATACCATCGACATGTTTGGCGATCCCGGGAAGCAGCCGGGACTGGATGGCCGGGTCATCACCGGGCACAGCTATAACAATCGCGTCCATCCCGAAGATCTGCCGCTGCGCCTGAAGGCGCTTTCCGACCATTTCACCAGCGGCGCCAGCTTCGATTGCGAATACCGCCTGCGCAGCGGCCATGGTTCCGTGGTCTGGGTGCATGATTGCGGTCGCGCCGTGATGGGGCCGCATGGCGTGCCGGTCAGCATGAGCGGCGTCCTGCGCATCGTCACCGCCCGCAAGCAGGGCGAGGCGCGGCTGGAGCGGATTGCCAATTACGACGACCTTACCGGCCATTACAACAAGCGCCGGCTGCGCGAGGAACTGGAACAGGCGCTGAGCTATGCGCGGCGCTTCACGGTGCCGGGTGCCTTCATCGTCATCGGCGTCGACAAGCTCGCCATGATCAATAGCGCCTATGGCTATGAAGTCGGCGATGCTGTGCTGGTGACGATCGGCCAGCGCCTTGACCGCTTCCTGCGCTCCAGCGACATGATCGGCCGCATCGGCGGTGACCGCTTCGGCGTCATTCTCAGCCAATGCCCGGAAGAGATGGTGATCCATGCCATGGAGCGGATCATCGAGGTGGTGCGCGACCGACCGATCGAGATCAACGGTAATATCATCCCGCTGACCATCTCCATCGGCTGCGTGCTGTTCCCCGGGTTCGTCAACACCGCCTATGATCTGATCGCCAAGGCGGAGACGGCGCTCAACCAGGCCAAGCGTTCCGGCCGCAGCTGCTACAGCGTCTATCGTGCCTCCGAGCAGCAGACCCTGCTCTACAAGCGCAGCCTCGATATTGCCGCCCAGGTGCAGGCGGCGATGCGCGAGAAGCGGCTCAGCTTCGTCTATCAGCCGATCGTGCGCTCCGACACCTTGCAGGTGGCGAAATATGAATGCCTGCTGCGGATGCGCGGCGATCGCGGCGAGATGATTTCTGCCGGCGCCTTCGTGCCGGTGGTCGAGCAGCTCGGCATGACCAAGATGATGGACCGCTATGTGCTCGACCTCTCGGTCGAGGAATTGCGCAATCATCCCGATGTCAGCCTGGCGATCAACATTTCCGGCCTGACAGCAACCGACCAGACCTGGCTCCGCGCCCTGATGTCGGCGATCAAGGCCAGCCCCGAGATCGGTCCGCGCCTCGTCGTCGAGATCACCGAGACGGCCGCCTTGCATGACATTGATGAATCGGCCCGCTTCGTGAACGTGGTGCGCGATCTCGGTTGCCGTGTTGCCATCGACGATTTCGGCGCCGGCTTCACCTCGTTCCGGCATCTGAAGGCGCTGACGGTCGATCTCGTCAAGATCGACGGCTCCTTCGTGCGCAATCTCAGCCAGAGCCAGGACAATCAGCTCTTCATCCGCAACCTGCTGTCGCTGGCGGAGACCTTCGGCCTGCAGGCGGTGGCGGAATTCGTCGAGAACGCGGAAGATGCCGATCTCCTGACCCGGGCCGGGGTGCATTACCTCCAGGGTTATCATTTCGGCCGGCCGCATCCGCGCCGGCCCTGGCTGATCGGCGAAAAGATCAATCCGCTGACGGCACCGGCCGCCCCCGGTGACTGACCTGGGCGACTGACCGGTCTGGCGGCGCGATCGAGCCGCCTGATGCTTTCCGATAAATGACAGCGTGATGGGATTGCCAGCAACGCCCGGCTTCGCCATAACTCTCCCATGTTTCTCTTCTGTTCGCCTCTCTTGCGCGCCACTGGACAGCGGCAGTCTCGGTTGCCGGTCGCTTCATGACGGATCGCCTGCCTTTAGCGCAGCGGCCGGTCCTGGCCGCACGGTTCAGTGACATCCGCTGGCTCGATGGCGCATCGCTGCTGACGGTTGAGCCACGCCGGCTCGATCGCGCGGCTGCCTTGCAACTGGCGCGGCAGATGCCGCCGCTGGTCTGTCATCTGCCGACGGTGTTGCGGCGTCTGCGCTGCGAACGTTTTCCGGCCTTCGACCTCCTTGAGCTCTTCGCTTTCGTGCGGCCGGCGAGCTTCTGCCTGCCGACCGCCCGTGGATTGGGCGAGGCGATGGGACTGCCGCTGGCTGCCG
>DATMUQ010000389.1:0-3666 GCA_035563795.1 Terriglobales bacterium
GAGCTGGTGCGCTTCCTGCAGATCTGGATCATGCCGAGCCAGGCCGGCCTGCCGGCGCAATACCGCCAGGCGCATTACTCGGATGAGAGCAAGACCAACCAGCTGCGCCTGCTGGTCGAACAGGACAACAACGCCATCGCCGGCGATGGCAGCGATGGCCAGGCGCTCGGCATCAACCAGGACATCAAGCTCTATGGCAGCATCCTGGAGCCCCGCGTCACCCTCACCCACAATGTGGCCAAGGGCCGCGGCGCCTGGCTGCAGGTGGTGAATGGCGATATCACCGTCAACGGCCAGCGGCTGGAAAGCGGTGACGGCGCGGCCATCGAAGATGTCGCCGAGCTGAAGATCGATGCGGCGGCGAAAAGCGAGTTCCTGCTGTTCGATCTCGCCTGATCCACCGTAAAGACTGAAGATGCGAGCGGGTTGCCGAGGCAGCCCGCTTGCTTTTTTGTGGTCCATGTCGGCACCCGGCGGATAACCGGCGGTGCCCGATTGTCTCCCCGGCCGGCCCTCGGCTAGATTGGGGCAAAAGGGGAGACCGTCATGTCGAAGAAATCCGAGCCCACCGGCTCATGCCTGTGTGGTGGCGTCAGCTACCGTGTCACCGGCAAGCTGCGCGATGTCCTTGCCTGCCATTGTTCGCAATGCGCCAAGACAACGGGTTCCTTCTTCATGGCGACCGCCTGTGCCCCGGAACATCTGGTTCTGGAGAAACAGGAGACGTTGCGCTGGTATCGCTCCTCGCCCCATGCCGAGCGGGGCTTCTGCAGCAATTGCGGCAGCAATCTCTTCTGGAAGCCGGCCCATGGCCGGCATATCAGCATCACCGCCGGCACGCTCAATCCGCCGACCGGGCTGAAGCTGGTGTCGCAATGGCATCTCGCTGACAAATCCGATTATTACGACGCCCTGCATGGCGTTCCGCCCGGCGAGGCATGACAGCACCCGCGGACGTGACGACGGCAGCGCAAATTGCGCCGCGGATAATCGCTTTCCGACTGATAACATTTCTGCCGCCTGACCCAATTCGCTTGCCTTTCCGGTTTGGAATCGCAGAATCTGCGGCGTGAATGCGGAATAGCCGAGGAACGCCTGTCGATGTCCGTCTGGTCCCGCCACCTCTCCCTCTGGCTCTCCATCATCGTCATCGGCGCCCTCGCTGGGCTCGGTTATGACTGGCTGTTCGATATCCACGAGGGCAAGCTCGCCGCGATGATCTACGGCGTCATCATCTGCGGCCTGGCGATCGGCTATCAGCGCGGCCTCATCTTCCCCGCTTTGAGCCGCCGGCTGCGCTCGCTGCCGAGCCTCCTTTATATCCTGCTCACGGAAATCGTCCTGGCCGCGTTCGTGCTGGCCGGCACGGTGATCGCGGGCAGCCTATGCTGGAGCCTCGGTATGCTGGCGACCCGAAGCTGGCTGCAGGCCGTGCTCATCTCACCGAACGGCCTGCTCTACAGCCTGGCCATCATCGTCGTCTTCGTCTTTTTCACGCGGATCCGCGACCTGCTCGGCGCCGATGTGTTCCACAACTTGATGCTGGGACGCTATCACCGTCCGATCAGCGAGGAACGCGCCTTCCTCTTCATCGATATCGCCGGCTCGACCGCCTATGCCGAGCGCCATGGCGATCTGCGCGCCCAGCAATTCATCGCCGCGATCTTCGCCGCCATGGCCGATCCGGTGCGCCGCCATCGCGGCGTCATCGATGACTATATCGGCGATCTCGCCATCATCAGCTGGTCGCTGCAGCCGGGCAGCAACCCAGCGCATTGCCTCGCCTGCCTGATCGACATCCAGCGCACGGTCACTGGCAAGGCGGCCGACTGGCAGCGCCGCTTCGGCCAGGTGCCGCATTTCCGCGCCGCGCTCCATGGCGGTTCCATCGTCACCGCGGAGATCGGCGTCGATCGCCACAAGATCGCTTATTTCGGCGATGTCGTGAACACCACGGCACGGCTCGAAGCCCTGTCGCGCAACCTCGATGAAACGGTGCTGATCTCCGACGAATTGCTGCAGCGCCTGGCGCCCCTGCCCGCCACCATCAAGGTCCGTGCCCTCGGCAGTCATGCGATCCGCGGCCGCGGTCAGACCCTCGCCATCTCGGCCCTGGATTTGACGACGGCCGATGCCAGAGTCGGCAATCCCCTGATGGCCTCGCAGCACCCGGCCGTCGCAGCCAATTGACATCGCGCCAGCGCCTGGATCGACTGTCCGGTCGTTCGGCTGCGCCGTCTCACCATGCGCTTGAATGTCCTTGCGCCAGCTGAATTCGATGCTGTGATCAGCAGAAATCTGCCGTGACCGCTCGGATCATAGCGATTTTCTATGCCCAATGTCCTAAAGCGCCGGAATGTCAGCGATATCAGCAAAAAGCTTAACCAGCTGTTTGCTTTCTCATCCTAAATTGCGGTCGGTCCTGAAAAGAGACGCATGCCCTTGCCGCGAGACAACGAGCTGCGACGTGAGCGTAGAACAGCCTGAACATACTGCCGCGCAGACGGCGAATCTCACCGCCTTGCAATCCGCGGTGATCGATCAGGTGGCCATCGTCGCGGTCACCGATGCCGAAGGCACCATCCTGTCGGTCAATGACAAATTGGTGGAGATCAGCGGCTATAGCCGCGCCGAATTGATCGGCGCCAACCACCGTCTGCTGAATTCCGAACTGCATCCTCTGCCCTTCTGGCTCGACCTCTACCGGACAATCTCAGCCGGCCGCATCTGGCGGGGCGAGATTCGCAACCAGCGGAAAGACGGCAGCTATTACTGGGTCGATACCCATATCATCCCCAGCCTGGATGCCGCCGGTAATATCATCAGCTATACCGCCGTGCGCTTCGACATCACCCAGCGCAAGAAGGCGGAGGAAGCCTATCGCCATATCGCGGCACTGCAGGCCGCGATCCTCGATCACGGTGGCTTTGCCGTCATCAGTTCCAAGATCGACGGCACCATCGAGATCTTCAACCGTGCCGCCGAGCAGATGCTGGGCTATAGCGCGGAAGAAGTTGTCGGCAAGACCGATCCCGGCATCTTTCACGACGCGGCGGAGGTCACCCGGCGCGCCGCCCGCTTCACCGAGGAACTGGGCCGGCCGGTTGCCGCCGGCTTCGAAACCTTCGTCATCCGTTCGAAGCTCGGCCTCTCGAACGAATATGAATGGACCTACCGCCACAAGGATGGCAGCACCATACCGGTCCTGCTCTCCGTCACCGCCTTGCGCGATGCCGAGGGCGCCATCACCGGTTATCTCGGCATGGCCGCCGATATCAGCGACCGGCGCCGGCGCGAGCAGCAGTTGCGCGATGCCCAGGCCGAGCTGAAGACCCAGTTCGAGGAGCTGGCCCACGCCAAGGAACGGATCGAACGCGAAGTCACCCGCCAGGTCACCTTGCTGGAGGAACTGGCGCTGGAGAAAGACCGCGCCATGGCGGCGACACGGGAGAAATCAGCCTTCCTCGCCACCATGAGCCATGAGATCCGGACACCGATGAACGGCCTCATCGGCATCCTCAACATGCTGCAATCGACCAATCTCGATGCCGAACAGACAAAGCTGGTCGAGATCGCCTTGCGCTCCAGCAACGACCTGGTGCAGATCACGTCCGACATTCTCGATTATTCCAAGCTGGAAGCGCATAAGACCAAGATCGAACAAGC
>DATMUQ010000390.1:0-5169 GCA_035563795.1 Terriglobales bacterium
ATGGATATGACACCCGCCGGTTTCGCGGAGTTCAAGGATGCTGGCCAGGCCGGCATGACCTCGACCCAGATGCTGTTCACCTATTGGCGCGAGAGCCACCGCGACGGCCTGCCCCTGCGCCGCGCCGAAATCGATCCCAGCGCCATCAAGCCGATCCTGCCCTTTGTCCTGCTGGGCGATATCGAGCCCGACCCCTTTCGCGTGCTGTTCCGCCTGGTCGGCACGGCGGTCGCCGAATTCAGCCGCCAGGATTTCAGCGGCAAGTATCTCGATGAACTCGTCTACGACACCCGCGACAGCATCGAATGGACCGATTGCTATCGCTATGTCCGAGGGCGCCGCGTGCCCGTGATCGGCATCAACCAGCTGAGCTTCGCCGATGGCAGCCAGACCAGTTACGAATTCGCCATCCTGCCGTTGCAGCGCGGCGACGATCCCGCCGGCAGTTTCATCGCCATCGAATCCTATGGGCATCTCAGCCAGTTCGTGATCCCCGATCTCACCCCGGTCACCGATCGCCGCCGCGACTGAGTTACCGGCTCGCGCATTTGACCCCGGCCCTTTTGATCTAGGCGCCCTCGCCAAAAGCGGCTAGCCTTTCATCTGTTCCAGGCTGCCGTATCGACGGCGCATGCCGAGTTGGGCATGCCAGATCGCGCAACGCGACGGCAGCCAAGGACAGGGGAGTCCGAAACCGCGAAGAGTGCTGCATGCGCGCAAAGCGTGGCTTGTGCAGTATTACCCATGCCGTCATCGGCCTGATCGGCTGCATGGCGCTGGCGTCGCTTTGCCTGACGGGTGCCATGGCACAGACCGCCACCAGTGCCCGCGAGGCGGCCGTTCTCGAGGCCCGTCAAGGCAATCTCGCCGGCGGCATCGCCGATCTGCAGGCGCTGCACGCCAAATATCCCAGCGACCCGCTGATCGCCTTGGATCTCGCCACCCTGCTGCAGCAGGCCGGGCGCAGCAGCGAAGCGACCGACATCTTCGAACAGGCCTCGGTCTCCGCACCGCCGGCCTATGCCCTGGCGGCGGTTGCCCGCGCCTATCGCGACCAGCGACGTTTCGATCGCGCAGCCGCGTTGGCCGCCGACGGTGCCGCGCGTTTTCCGGACGATCCCGCCTGGCTCATCCTGCAGGCCCTGATCGCCGCCGATCAGGGGCATGGCGCCGAGGCGCTGCAGCTCCTCGCTTTGCCCGCCGCGCAGAAGGCAGCACCCGTTCCGCGTCTGCTGGCCATGGCCTATGCCGAACAGCGCGCGCAAATGCCGATGGAGGCCTTGCGCGATTACATGACGGTGCTGCATCTCGATTCCGGTAATCGCGAGGCCCGCTCCGGCGCCGCAGCTCTGTTGCGCGGCATGAACGGTGCTTACGGTGCGGCGGCACTGAGCGATGCGCCGCCACCGCTTACCAGTGGCGCCGCGCGCCAGTCTTTGGCGGCGGATGAGGCTGCTGCCATGGTGCGCTGGGGCCATGATATCCCCGCCCCCGTGCCGCAGGATCGTTTCAAGCGCACCGATGCCGCGCTGGCCCGGCTCGATCAGTTGATCGCCGCCGCCCAAGCCGATGCCGGCGACCCCGCCTTGCTGCGGCGCCTGCAGATCGACCGCATGCTGGCCTTGCGTGACCGCTTGCGCATGAACGAGGTGCTGCAGGCGGCTGCGGCGCTGACCGCGGGCGGCCAGGTCCTGCCGCCTTATGCCCGCGAAGCCCGCGCCGATGCCCTGCTGTATCTGCAGCACCCCAAGGAAGCCATGCCGGATTACCAGGCGGTGCTGGCCGATGATCCCAGCGATCTCAATGCCCGTTACGGCCTCTTCTATGCCGCGGTCGAGGCGGAGGATTTCACCGCCGCCTACCACACCATCGACGAGTTGGTGGCGCAGCGCGCGACCTGGCGCCGCTTCGTCGACGATCCCAGCCGCTATCCCGACCCCGATTACAGCTTTGCCGCGCTGACCGCCGCCCAGGCGCGGCAATATGGCGACCAGTTGCAGGAAGCGGAGGACCGCATGGCACCGCTGGTGGCGGCCGCGCCGGCTAATGCCGCGATCCGCGCCGCCAATGCCGATCTCATGCAGGCCCGCGGCTGGCCGCGCCAGGCGGAGACGGAAGCGAAAATTGCCGAGAGCCTCGACCCCATCGACGCCAATACCGAGAAGACCCTGGCCTCAATTGATATCGCGCGTCATCGGCTTGGTGCTGCGGCGGAGCGGATCCGTCGCCTGCAGGCGCTCTACCCCGACGATCTCAGCGTGCAACGCCTGGCCCGCGAGCTCGATGCCGAGCAGAGCGCCCTGCTATCGATCGAGGTCTCGCCAAACTGGACCCATGGCGGTGGCGGCAATGCCCAGGGCAATGAGCTGACGCTGAGCAGCCGGCTGTGGTCGCCGCCGATCGACGACAAATGGCGCGCCTTCGCCATCGAGGATTACAGCTACGCCCATCCCGAGGAAGGCTTCGTCGAGCGCAACCGCACCGGTGGCGGCATCGAATTGCGCCTGCCGGATGTCACGGTGACGGCCTATGGCACCTATTCGACCGGCGAGCTGCAGCAAGGCGGCGGTGGCGGCAGCATCGAGTGGTGGCTCGACGACCATATCGCCCTCAGCCTGCATGGCGAGGTGTTTTCCGCCAATACACCGCTGCGCGCTTTGATCGCCGATGTCACCGCCAATGAAGTCGGCGGCGCCTTCACCTATCGCTGGAGCGAATCGCGCGAGCTCACGCTTTCCATCGGCTATCTCGATTACAGCGACCGCAACCAGCAACTGAGCGGCGGCGTCGATTTCTCTCAGCGCCTGATAGATATCCCGCATTTCGACCTGACCGGCCGCGCCTCGGTCTGGGGGTCGGGCAATCGCCGCGACAACGTGAACTATTACAGCCCCAAGAGCGACCTCACCGCCACCGCCGGGCTGGTCGCCGAGCATGTGCTGTGGCGCCATTACGAGGACAGTCTGAGCCAGCGTTTCAGCATCGATGGCGGTGTCTATGCGGAACAGAATTTCCCCGCCGCCGCGATCGGCACGATCGCTTATGAACAGTTCTGGCAACTGGGCCCGCGCACCGATTTCCATTACGGCGTCCAGCTCACCACCCGGGTCTATGACGGCGACCGGGAGAATGGTGCTGCCCTCACCTTCGGCCTCAATCAGCGGTTCTGACCCATGGAAACGCAGTACCTTCTCATCCGGCAGTGTTGCTTCAGGCGATGGCGGCGCGCGCTCGTCATCCTCATCGCCGTCCTGCTGCCCGCCGGTCTGATGGCGCCACTGCCGGTGCATGCCGATACGAACTATACCGCCCTCTCCTTCCACGACGTGGTCGATCGCGAGGAGGACCTCTCTTATGACGCCATCACCACCGACCAGCTGGTGCGGCTGTTCGACTGGTTGAAGGGCGATGGCTGGACGGTGATCTCGCTCGACGATATCGATGCCGCGCGGGACGGCCGCCGCCCGCTGCCGCCGAAAGCCGTGCTGCTCACCTTCGATGACGGCTTTCAATCGGCCTATGCCCGGGTCTATCCGCTGCTGCTGGCCTATCGTTATCCGGCGGTCATCGCTTTGACCGGTGCCTGGATGACTGACACCACGGATGGCATGGTGGCCTATGGCGACCAGCGGGTGCCGCGCAACCGCTTCCTCAGCTGGCCGGAAGTGCGTGAGATGGCGGCATCGGGCCTGGTCGAAGTGGCGTCACACAGTTTCGCTTTGCATGGCGAAGTGCTGGCCAATCCGCAAGGCACCCGCCGGGCCGCCGCCGCGACCTGGACCTACGATGCCAAGACCGGCCAATATGAAAGCGATGCCGCCTACCGGGCGCGGATCATGGCGGATCTGCAGGCTTCCTACCGGCAGATCGCCGACCACCTCGGCAAGCCGCCGCGCAGCCTGGTCTGGCCCTATGGCCGCTACACCGATCCCGCAGTTGATGCCGCCAAGGCTGTCGGTTTCACCCATTTCCTGTCGCTGACCTCGGGCCGGGGCGAGGCGGCAGATGATGTGGCGATCCCGCGCCTCTATGTGGCTAACCGGCCGAAATTGCAGGATGTCGCCGGCGAGCTGGAACCGCCGCCGCTGGTGACACGGTCCAGCCGCGTCGCCTGCCTCAGCCTCGACCGCCTGGCGGCACAGCCGGATGCTGCCGCGCAGGATGCCGAGCTGGGGCGCATGATCGATACGGTCCATGCGCTCGGCGCCAATGTCGTCGTGCTCGAGGCCGCCGCACGACCGAGCACCGGCGCGCCGCTCGGCAAGCTGTTCTTCCCGACGGCGCTGCAGCGGCGCGGGGCTGATCTTCTCGGCCGCGCTGCCTGGCAGATCCGCAGCCGCGCCGGCGTCGATCTCTATCTGCATCTGTCCCTGCCCGCCACCCGCGCGGCCCTCGGCGATGACAAGATCGCCGCGATCTATGCCGATCTCCTGAAATATACCAGCGCCGATGGGCTTGCGATCGAGGCCACGCCCGGCATGCTCGCCCTCGGTGCCGATAGCGCCGCTGCCCCTTCGACTTTGCCGGCCGATATCTTCCGCCGCCGCGCTGCCATCGATCCAGCCGGATCGGATGACACGCGGCTGGACGATGCCGGGCGGGCCGCCGTCATCGCCTGGCGCGCGGCGACGGCGATGCAACCGCAATTGAAGCTGATGCTGATCGCACCGCCACTGGCTGCACCCCCATTGGCATTGCCGTTGCATCGCTGGCCGGCGCCGATTGCCGATCTGCTGTTGCTGCCGCCCGCGCCAACGGATGCTGCATATCAGGCATTGGTCGGGCAATTGACGGCAGCCGGCTGGCTGCAGCCGGGTCAGGCCGGACAGGTGGCGCTCAGCCTGCCACCGGCTGCGCTGACGGATAACGCGGGCATCGCCCGAGTGACGGCCAACACGCGCATGGCACAAGCGTCTGGCGCCACGGCGCTCGCTTTGTGCCCCGATCTGCGGCGGCTTGATCAACCGGGTGGCAACAGCCTGCGCGATCTCTCGCCGGCCCAACTGGCGACATTGGCCGCGACCTTTTCCGCCGCCACCTATCCGCTGCGACCATGAGGCTCAGATGCATGACTGGCTGACCTGGACCCTGCTGGCAATGCCCGTTTTCTGCTTCGGCTATCCCTTCGTCATGGCCTGGTACTGGATGGCGGGCGGCATCCTCTATTAC
>DATMUQ010000391.1:0-10430 GCA_035563795.1 Terriglobales bacterium
CCCCGCTCGCAGACCGTCGCCGGCAAGCTGGTGCAGCAGGCGGAAGCCGCCGGCAAGCTGCAGGTCTTCGCCAATACCTCGGCGACATCGCTGGTGATCGAGAATGGCCGCATCAAGGGCGTCGTCACCGAGCGCGGCACCATCATGGCGGATTACGTCGTGGTCTGCGCCGGTCTCTGGGGCCGCCTGATCGCCGCGATGGCAGGCGAGGATCTGCCGGTCATGCCGGTCGACCATCCGCTCTGCTTCTTCGGGCCCTACACGGAATTCGCCAATACGGGCAAGGAAATCGGCTGGCCGCTGCTGCGCGACCAGGGCAACTCCGCCTATATGCGCGATACCGGCGATCCGACGACGGCCGAAGGCGGCATGATCGAATGGGGCTATTACGAAGAGAAGAATCCGCGCCTCGTCCATCCGCGCGAGCTCCTCGAGAAGCATGAGGCGCGCCTGTCGCCCTCGCAGCGCGATCTCGAGATGGAACAGATCCTCGAACCGCTGGAACGCGCGATCGAGCTGACCCCGATCCTCGGCGAACTCGGCTATGAGGAGAAGCGCTCCTTCAACGGCCTCCTGCAGGTGACCACCGATGGCGGCCCCTCGATCGGCGAAAGCCAGAAGGTGCGCGGCCTGTGGTATGCTGTTGGCATCTGGGTCAAGGACGGCCCCGGCATGGGCAAGCTCATCGCTGACTGGATGACCGATGGCCGCACCCCGATCGATCACAACCGCATCGATTTCTCGCGCTTCTACACCCACATGCTGAACGAAGACTTCATCAAGGGTCGCTGTGGCGAAGCGGCGATGAAGATCTACAATCCGGCGGTCCATCCCCGCGAACCCTATGAGACCGGCCGCAATATCCGCCGCTCGCCCTTCTATGAGCGCGAGAAGGAGTTGGGCGGCTATTTCATGGAACTCGGCGGTTGGGAACGTGCCCATGGCTACAAGGCCAATGAGCATCTCCTGGCGAAATACGGCAACCGCGTGCCGGTGCGTGAGAATGAGTGGGACAACCGCCATTTCTGGCGCGTCTCCAATGCCGAGCATCTCGCCATGAGCGAGGATTGCGGCATCGTCAACCTGTCGCACTTCGCCGTCATCGATGTCGAAGGCCCGGATGCTGTAGAGCTGATGGAGTGGGTCTGCGCCGCCAAAGTCGGTGGCGACAACATGCTCGGCAAGGGCATCTATACGCACTTCCTCGATGACGAGGGCATGGTGCGCGCCGACTTGACCGTGATCCGCATGCCGGATCGCTGCCGCGTCGTCGATGGCGCCGATGCCGGCCCGCGCGATTATCATTATCTGAAGCGCATGGGCGAGGATAAGGGTCTCAACGTCACCGTCACCGATGTCAGCTCCAAGTATGTCACCATCGGCATCTGGGGCCCGAATGCCCGCACCAACCTGCAGAAGGTGGTCAAGGATCCGGACGGCCTGAAGAACGAGAACTTCCCCTTCGCCGCCATCAAGCAGATCGAAATCGGCGGCAAGAACGTCACCGCCTTCCGCATCTCCTATGTCGGCGAACAGGGCTGGGAGCTGCATATGAAGTATGAGGACGGCCTCGCCGTTTGGGATGCTTTGCGCTCGACCGGCGTCATGGCTTTCGGCGTCGAGACCTATGCGAACAGCCGCCGCATGGAGAAGAGCCTGCGCCTGCAGAACGCCGATCTCCTGACCGAGTACAATCTGTTCGAATCAGGCCTGGCCCGTCCGAAGGTCAAGGAAGCCGATTTCCGTGGCAAGGCGAAGCATGTCGAGTACCAGGCCCGCAAGAACCAGCCGGCCATGCTCTGCACCCTCGTCATGACCGAGAACACCGACAAGAAGGGTGTCGCCCGGTATCCGGTCGGCATCATGCCGGTGATGGATCCGGCGACCGGCGAGACCCTGGTCGACGAGCTTGGCCGCCGCTCCTATACGAGCTCGGTCGCTTATGGCCCGACCATCGGCAAGAACATCGCGCTCGCTTATCTCCCCTGGTCGCATTGCCAGGAAGGCCGCAAGCTGATCGTCGAATATTTCGGCGAGACCTATCCGGTGGAAGTGGCGAGCGTCGGCTACAAGCCGCTTTATGATCCGGAAAACCTCAAGCCGCGCAGCTGATCAGCCGCAAGGTTTGATCCAACAAGAAACGCCCCGGTCAAAAGCCGGGGCTTTTTTTTATCCAGCATACAAGGCTGAACCTTATCGGCTTTGCTCAACGAAGCGCTGGATCAACCAGGCGGCCGCGGGACCCGGCGGCTGATCGGTGCGGTACAGGGCCTGAAAGGAATAGCGGCCGCTCTTGGCCTCGGGCAATTCCAGTTGCACCAGCCGGCCTGCAGCCAGATCCGCCCGCACATTCGGTTCCGGCATGTTGCCCCAGCCGATACCGGCCAGCAGCAGGTCATGCTTGGCGCCGAGATCGGCGAGACGCCAGGTATCGGAGGCGAAAATGCCTTTGTCCGGCCCCTCCGTGAAAGGCGTGCGCACGGTCAGGACCAATTGGCGATGATGGCGGGCAGCACCTGGCGCGTTGGGCCGGTTCCGCACCAAGGGATGATTGGGGGCGGCAACCGGGATCAGCAACACATCGCCGACAAAGATGTGCTCGAGCTCCGGCTCGACATCGAGCAGCCCGCCGCCGATGCCGATCATCGCCCCACCGCGGCGCACCAATTGCGCGACGGAATTCAGCGCCTCGACATGCAGGCGCAATTTCACCGTCGGGAATACCGTTTCGAAGGCCTGGACGGCATCGACCAGCCGCTCGCGCGGCAGCATCACATCGACCACCAGCGTCACTTCCGGTTCGAGGCCCTTGAGGAGTGCCCGGACACTGGCCCGCAGGTCATCGATGCCGATGGAAACAACCTTTGCCTTGGCGAGAACGGCGGCGCCCGCCTGGGTGAGCTTCGGCGTCCGCGTCTGCTCCCGGTCAAACAGGGAGACACCGAGCTGCTGCTCCAGGTTGGCAACCGTGTAGCTGATCGCCGAAACGGCCCGGCCCAGCCGCTTGGCAGCCGCCGTGAAGCTGCCCACCTCGACAACGGTCAGAAATACCTTGAGTTGGTCGATACTCGGATTGCCGGGCTCGGACATTTCAAAAATCCTGAACGAAACCTACGGTACTTTACGAGTTTTTTGTCCGTTTGAAATATCTATTTTCGATCCTGAGGTTGGCCGGCGCCTCTGTGGCGCCCCCGAGACCCTCTTGTGCAACAAGACCGCCGCGCGCCGACCGGCGACCAAGCTAGGGATCAAAATCATGACCAAGCAGACCGATATCATCGCCCTGGCTGGGCGCATTCTTCTCGCCGCGCTGTTCCTGATGAGCGGCATCGGCAAATTGGCGGCCCCCGCCGCGACCATTGGCTACATCCAGGCGATGGGCCTGCCGGCGCCGACGGGTGCCTATCTCGCCGCCTTGCTGGTGGAAGTGATCGGCAGCATCCTCCTGATCGTCGGCTTCCGGACCCGCAGCGCCGCCATCGGCCTCGCCGTCTTCACGCTGCTCGCAGCCGCCTTCTTCCACGCCAACTTTGCCGATCAGAACCAGATGATCCACTTCATGAAGAACATCGCCATCGTCGGCGGGCTGCTTCAGGTCGCGGCATTTGGTGCAGGCAAATTCTCGCTCGACGAGCGCTTCGCACGCCAGGCCAAGCGGCCCGTCTCCGCCTTGGCTGCCGCCAACTGACATATCCGAAGCTGACATATACCGGAGAGCGCAAGCACGATCCGTCGCTGCCCTGGCGCTCTCCCTTCCCTCCCATCATCGAGAATCGTCATGTCCATCGCCGCATTAGCTGCCTCATACCAGGACCGCCGAGTCATCTTCCGTACGCGCGGCAATTCCCACGGCTTTATCACCCGGCTGATGAGCCCCGGTGATCTCGGCCAGATCCTCAAGCCCTTTGTCTTCCTCGATCTGGTCGATAATCACGGGAAGACCTTTCCGACCTTCGGCCTGCATCCGCATTCCGGCATCGCTACCCTGACCTATATCGCCGAGGGTGGTGTCTCCTACGAGGATACCAACGGCGCCGCCGGCATCTTGCGGGCAGGTGGTGTCGAATGGATGCGGGCCGGCAAGGGCATCTGGCATACCGGCGGACCCGCCGAGCCCGGCCGCGCCCGTGGCTTCCAGCTTTGGATTGCGCTGCCGCCGCATCTGGAACTGGGCGACCAGGAAAGCATCTATCAGAGCAGCGCGGATACGCCCGTCGCTGGGCCGGCACGCGTTCTGCTCGGCCGGCATAATGGTGTCGCCAGCCGCATCACGGCTCCGTCCTCGATCAATTATCTCGCTATCCGCCTCGCCCCCGGTGAGCGCTGGCAGTACCAGCCGCCCGCGGATCATGACGTGCTCTGGATCGCGGTCGGTAAAGGTGCTGTCCGGGCACCTGAGACGATCAGCTCGGGTGAGTTGGCGGCCTTTGCGCCGGCCCATGAAGCTGTCGACTTCGAGGCCGACGGAGAGACCGAGTTCATGTTGGGTTCGGCGGCACGGCATCCCCACGAACTCGTCACCGGCTATTATTCCGTCCACACCAATAAGGAAGCCTTGGAGATCGGCGAGCGGCGCATTGACGAGATTCGCCATGAACTCGTCCGGGCCGGGCGGTTGTGACACAGCCCAGCATCAGGTGACGAAGAACCATGTCCTCCGTTATTTCAACCTTGCTGCTCCGCAATCTCCACGACGTCTTCGGCGAGATCGACCCCAAGCGTCGCATAGCGGCGATCAATGAGATCTTCCACGCAGACGCCGTGTTCTACGGACCCGACGGCGTGCATCGCGGACGCGGCGAGATCGACCGCATCGCCGGCGTGATCAAGGCGTCCCATCCTGATTTCCAATATCAACCGGTCTCGCCGCCTGAAGAGACCGGTGATGGCGGTCGGATCCGATGGGTGTCGGGTGCTCCCGGCAATCCGCCAGCCTATGCCGGGACGGATTTCATCATCGCCCGCGAGGACAAGATCGCCGCCGTCTATCTCTTCTTTGACCAACTTCCTGCTCACATCTCCTAGCTTTATCGAGGAAAGTACGATGAACGAATCATTCACGCCCATCCGCGTCGGTCGCTACGCTCTGTCAAACCGCCTGGTCATGGCACCGATGACCCGAAGCCGCGCCGGCTTTGATGGCACGCCGGGAGAATTGGCCGCCGAATATTATGCCCAGCGGGCCAGCATCGGC
Source organism: Terriglobales bacterium (assembly GCA_035563795.1). Lineage (GTDB taxonomy): Bacteria > Pseudomonadota > Alphaproteobacteria > Dongiales > Dongiaceae > Dongia_B. The sequence goes on from DATMUQ010000391.1 coordinate 5,195, forward strand.
CTGATCGTCGCCGAAGGTACCCAACCGTCGGATGACGGACAGGGCTATCTCACCACGCCGGGCATCTACACCGCGGCACATATCGCCGGCTGGAAAAAGATAACCACGGCGGTGCATGACAAAGGCGGACGGATCTTCATCCAGGTGATGCATGCCGGGCGCATCTCGCATCCCGACAACACGCCACATCACCGCCAAGCTTTGGCGCCCTCGGCGATCGCGCCAGAGACCCAGATGTTCACCATGACGGGGCTGCAAGACATCCCCGCACCAAAATCGATGGCGGCCGAGGATGTGCAGCAGGCGATTGCCGAGTTCCGCCTGGCTGCCCGCAGCGCCATCGAAGCCGGCGCGGACGGTGTCGAGATCCACGGCGCGAATGGCTATCTGATCCAGCAGTTCCTGGCACCAAACGCCAATACCCGCACGGATGAATATGGCGGTTCCATCGCCAACCGTGCCCGCTTTGCCATCGAGGTTGCCAAGGCGGTCACCGCGGAAATTGGCGCGGATCGGACGGCTATCCGCCTCTCCCCGGGCTCAAGCTTCAATGATATCGACGAAGGTGCCGATGTCCTCGTGCTCTACCGCCATCTGGTCACGGAGCTCAACAAGCTGGGGCTCGCTTATCTTCACATCATGCATCATGGCAACGAGCAAGTGCTGAACGAAATCCGCAGCCTGTGGAAGCAGCCCCTGATCCTGAACCGCCCGGGTCGTCCGCGCGAGCAGATCGGCGCCGATATCGCCGCCGGATTGGCTGATTTGGAATCTTACGGCCAGATGGTTCTTGCCAATCCGGATTTCGTCAACCGGCTGCGGGCGGGCGCTGCGCTGAATGCGGCGAACCCGGCCAGCTTCTTCGGCGGTGCCGCACAAGGCTATACCGATTACCCGGCGCTCGACGCGGTCGCCTGAGATCCGGCCCTCTCGCGTAAGTCATTCGACAAACGAAGCCCGGATGCAGTGCGACTCTTCGGAACCGCGTCACATCCGGGCTATCTCTTTTACTCTCAGCGCTTGCGTTCCAGCATCCAGAAGAACACCACCGTCATCGCCAGCACAATGAGCAGCAGCACGAAGGAGGCGGCCGAGCCGGAGTTGAGCTGCAGGCCAAGGAAGGCCTGACGATAGGCGAAGAAGCTCAGCACCTCGGTCGAGGTGCCGGGACCGCCCTTGGTCAGCACATAGGTGAGATCGTAAGTGCGGAATTCGTTGATCAACTGGATGACGACGGCGATCGCCGAGACCGGCCGTAGCATGGGAAGGGTGATATACCAGAACTGCTGCAAGCGCGTGGCGCCGTCGACCTCTGCCGCCTCGTAAGGGTCGCGCGGCAAAGAAGCGAGACCGGCTGCCAGGATCAGCACCACGAACGACGTCTGCTGCCAGATATCGATGCCCGCCATGGTCCAGAGGGCAAGGTCGGGCGAGCCCAGCCAGTCGAGGCGCGGCAGGCCGCTCACCTCCATCACATGATTGACGATGCCGAGATTGGGCTGCAACAGCATGCGCCAGATGAGGGCGACACTGACCGGGGACATCGCCATCGGGATGGTGAGGATGGCGAAATAGACCGACTTGAAATGCAGCACGCGGTTCAGCATCAGAGCGATGCCGAGGCCGAAGATGAATTCGCCGGCAACCGTCACGATCGAATATTTCACGGTAAGCCAGAGGGCGCCCCAGAACTGAGGATCGCTCATGACACGGATGAAATTGTTGAGGCCGGTGAAGGGCAGCAAGGCCGGCCGCAGCAGCGTCATCGAGGAGAGCGACATCAGGATGGCATAGATCAGCGGGAAGCCCATGACGATCGCAAGCGTCAGCAGACCGGGGAGCGAAAAGGCCCAGCCGGTTCTCCAGTTGCGGTCGATGGTTCGAAGTAACTGACTCAACGCCACGCCCTCTGACGGTCGGCAGCTGATCCCATCGAAGGTACGGCCACCTCGGTACGATTTGAAAAGTCTTCCGGTACCCGGCATTGGCAGACCGGGCACCGGAAGTCAGGGAGACAACTTCTCCGGAACGGATGATCCCGGATTACTGCTTCAACAGGTCTTCAAGGCCCTTGGCCGCCGCTGCGATGGCGTCATCCGGCTTGGTCTGGCCACCGGCCGCCTGCGACAACTGGGTGCCGAGGACGTCCTCGTATTTCGCCGAATAGGCGAAGATCGGGAAGGACTTGCCGGAAGCGACGACATCCAGCGCCTGCTTGTAGAAGGGATACTTCTTCAGCACTGCCGCATCTTCATAGACATCGGCGCTGACCGGCGCATGGCCCTGCAGGGCACGGGCGACCGCCACCTTCTTGCTCTGCACCCACTTGATGAAGGTCCAGGCCGCCGCCTGCGATTCCGGCGAGGTATTCTTCGGAATGCCCCAGCCCCAGCCGCCGCTCTCGCCATGGCCGCCCGGCATCACCGAGAGGGCCACCTTGCCGGCAACCTTCGGGCACTTCTCCTTGTCGTCGATCTGCGGCAGCATCCACCAATAGGTGATCATGCTGAAGGCATCGCCGCTGCACATCAGGCGCATGGTGTCGTCGAGAGTCGCCGACAGGGCGCCCTGCTGGGCCGCGTTCTGGATGGCATCGACATAGAGACCGAGCGCCTTCTTGGCTTCCGGGCTGTCCAGCGTCACCTTGCGGCTTTCATCCATGTAGGAGCCGCCGGCCGCGAACAGATAGTTGGAGAATTCCATGCTGTTTGGGTCACCGCGCTGGCCCTGCATGGCGGCACCGGCGACATTGGCTTTCGCCTTCATGAACTTCGCGACCTGGACGTAGTCCTCGAGCTTGGTCGGCAAAGCGAGATCAGCCTTGTATTCGGTCTTATAGGCGGCCTTCAGCTTCGCATCAGCCAGGAGATCGGTGCGATAGATCAGCCCCATCGAGTAGTTGTACATGGGGATGAGCGGCAGCGTGCTGTCGGTCTTGCCGAGCAGTTCCAGGGTCGAGGGAATGAAGCTGCTGGTATCGAGCTTGTCCTTGTCGGCGAGCGGCTTCAGATCGATCAGCCAGCCGGCAGCCGGAAACTCACCGGCCCAGAGGAAGTCGACTTCCAGCACATTGTAATAGCTTTCCGGCGAGACCAGCTGAGTCGCCAGCTTGTCATGCATATCGCCGTAATTGACCTTCTCGAATTCGACCTTGATGCCGGTCTCTTTCTCGAATTCAGGCAGCATGCTCTCGATGATATGGGTCTCCGGCACGTCTTCCATGAGCGCATGGAGCGTCACCGAATCCGCCTTCGCCGGCTGCATGCCGGCGAGGAACGCGATCCCCAGCCCGGCCATCAGAATGTTTCTTTTGCTTGTCATGTTCCTCTCCCAATCAAGTTTTTTACGCCGAAAGATGCAAGGCACCGGTCCCCTGACGACCGGCAGATGAAGCGACGCCTATTTGACGCCGCCGAAAGTCAGTCCCTGGACGATGAAGCGCTGAATGAAGCGCGAAGCGATTACCAGCGGCAGGATGGCCAGGATGACGCCGGCCGCGACCTTGGCGATTTGCACACCGTTCGAGGTCTGCAGCGAGGCAAGTCCGACTGGAATCGTTGCTGTGCCAGGTCCGGTGAGCACCAGGGCAAACAAGAACTCGTTCCAGGCCAGAATGAAGCCAAGCACACCCGCCGCGGCGATGCCCGGCAATGAGACCGGCATGACGACACGCCAGAAGGCGCCCCAGGCGGTGGCGCCATCGGTCATTGCTGCCCATTCGAGATCGACCGGAATACCCTCGAAGAAGCCCATCAGGATCCAGATCAGGAACGGCAGGTTGAGCGCGGCGTAAGCGATGGTCAGACCGAGCAGTGAATTGGTGAGGCCGACCGTACGGAACAGCATGAAGGCCGGTAACACGATCGCCACCGGCGGCAGCATCTGGGTCGCCAGCACGATGAAGCGCGCGAGGCGGCCGCCGGTCTTGAAACGGGCGAAGGCATAGCCGGTCATCGCCGCGAAAGGCAGCGCCAGCAGCACGGAACCGGCCGAGACGACTAGGCTGTCGAGATAGAAGGTGCCGAAGCGTTTCTGGGTGAAGAGGTCGATATAGTTCTGCGCCGTCACATCCGGCAACAGATCGGTGGAATAGGACATGGATTCCGGCACCAGGCTGGTGCGCAGGACCCAGAGCGGCGGCAGCAGGATCAGGATCGAGACGAAGATCAGGCCGATATGGAGAGCGAAGCGCCGCATCTGCCCCTCCGCCTCAACGCGCCGTCACGAGGGGTGGGCGGGCGAATACGACACCGCTCGCCGGATCGAAGAGATGCATCGGCAGAGGATCGATATAGAGCGTCACCTTGGCGCCGATCTCAGCCGTGAAATGACGCGACAGGCGCGCGGATATCTCGAGCGGCTGGGAGAGGCCGATCTGCCCGACCACGACATTCTCGACACCGAGCGCCTCGACAGCGACCACGGTCACCTCGATCGGCTGCCAGGCGGGATTGGCTTGGGTCTCATAGATGTCTTCCGGGCGGATGCCGAACAGCACCTCCTTGCCGGCGGTCACAGCGTAGGGCGCCAGATGCTGCTGCGGCAGCTTCACGCGAAGGCCATCGGCGATCGCGGCCGGCTGGCCATCGGCACCATTCTCGATCCGGGCCGGGATCAGGTTCATCGGCGGCGTCGCCAGGAACTTGGCGACGAAAGTATCGGCCGGGTTGGCATAGACCTCGAGCGGCCGCCCCACCTGCACCATGCGGCCATCGCGCATGATGCAGATGCGGTCGCCCATGGTCATGGCCTCGACCTGGTCATGGGTCACATGGATGATGGTGCGACCCAGGCGCCGATGCAGCTTCACCAGCTCGAGCCGCATCTCCGCCCGCAACTGGGCGTCGAGATTGGAGAGCGGCTCGTCGAGCAGGAAGGCATTGGGCTCGCGCACGATGGCGCGGCCGAGGGCGACGCGCTGGCGCTGGCCGCCGGACAAGGCAGCAGGCTTGCGATCGAGATAAGTCGAGAGGCCGAGCAAGGCGGCGGCATCCTGGATCTTGGCTTCGATGGTCTCGCGGACGGCACCGCGCATCTTCAAGCCGAAACCCATATTCTCCCGCACGGTCATATGCGGATAGAGCGCGTAGCTCTGGAAGACGACGGCGACATTACGATCGCGCGGCGCCACATTGGTGACGCTGCGCCCACCGATCCGGAGATCGCCCGAGGTGATGCTCTCCAGCCCGGCGATCATCCGGAGTGTCGTTGACTTGCCGCAACCGGAGGGGCCGAG
>DATMUQ010000392.1:0-3838 GCA_035563795.1 Terriglobales bacterium
GCTCGGCTGGTTCGCTCCGTTTGCGACCGGCTTCCGCCGCCCGCTCCGGGTCGTTGCGGAAATTGCCACCGCTCACGCGGCCGCCGCGGCGACCGGCTTCTGAGGCACGTTCCGGATTGTTCTTGAAGTTTCCGCCGCTTACCTGACCACCACGATGGCCGGCTTCGGCTGCGCGTTCCGGATTGTTCTTGAAATTCCCACCGCTCATTTGGCCGCCTTTGCTGGCGATCTGGCGTTGCCGTTCTTCATCCATTGCACCAAAGCCCTTTTTTTCATTCGTCATCGAGAACCTCCTTTCGACGGGCAAGCGAGGCCTAGCCTCCGTCACTAACTAAGGATCGGGCGGGCTGGATTGTTCAATCAAAGCGAAGTGAACACGGCAGTGTACGGTTCGTATCGCTGCGCATATCCAGGCCAAGATGGGGATTTAGGCCCAAGATGACGCTATTGGCGCGTCAGCAACCCAGCCGTCCGGCTTTAGCGTCACCGCTCCAGTCGTTTCACTGCAGGAGGGCGGGTGGATAGACCGGGTTTTTTGCGAACCGAGATTCTGCCGGCCCTTCCGGCTCAGCGGCCGCCCGGGCGGAATACGACCAATCGGGTAAGAAACGGCGCAGCTTCCGGGAGGTTCCGCGTCTGATGGCCGGACCAGCGCTGTCGAAGCAGGGGTGGGAATTTGTTATGATCTTTTCCAGCCACGCCAGACGTGGCTGCAGCAGGGGCGTCTTGGCCCGACAGCGTTCAAGCCGTGTGCGTTGAATGCGACAAGCGCGAATGGAAGCGCATAAAGCGGATATCGTTTAACGGTGCCGGCTCTACGGCCCAGGAGAGGATCATGAGCAACACATATGCCATCAGCGAAATCGTCGGCACCTCTGAGAAGAGTCTCGATGATGCGATCCGCAGCGGCATTGCCACAGCATCGAAGAGCCTGCGGCACCTCGACTGGTTCGAGGTCAGCGATATTCGCGGCCATCTGCACAATGGGCAGGTCGCGCATTATCAGGTGACCATGCGCCTCGGCTTCCGCTATGAGCAGGGCGGATCATAATCCGCTTATTTCGCTTCAGGCGATAGCAGGTAGCAGGCGCCCATTCTCGGCGATCACCGCACCATCGCGGATGACGATGCGGTCGCGTGGGCGCCGGGCAATGGCGTCGCCGAGCGTTTCTGCTTGCACCAGCAGGAAATCCGCCCGGCAGCCGCTGTCGAGGCCATAGCCACCCGATGCCGCGCCTTGCGGCAGGCGCAAGGCATGGGCTGCCTTGGTGGTGACGCAGTCGAAGGCGCGAGCGATATCGGCGTCCTTGGACCAGTCCATTCGCAGTGCCAGGAACAAGGCCCGCTCCAGCATGTCACCGGTGCCGAAGGGTGACCAGGCGTCGCGGATATTGTCGGAGCCGCTGCAGACATTGACGCCGATCTCCCGCAGGAAGCCCACCGGCGGCAGCGGGCTGTCGGCCGGGCCGGTCGTCATCAGCGAGATATCGAGATCGGCGAGGCGCCGGGCCAGACCCTCGATCTGGCCGGTCGGCACCGTGCCGAGGCTATAGGCATGGCTGATCATGACCTTGCCGGCAAGACCTGTGGCCGCGGTGAAATCGGCGATGCGGGCAATTTGCCAGATGCCGAGCTCACCCGGATCATGCAGATGGATGTCGATGCTGCAGCCATGCTTGGTTGCGAGGTCGAAGATCAGCCGCAGCTGGCCGACCGGATCATGATCGATGCCGGCGGGGTCGAGGCCGCCGATCGTCTCGACGCCCATCCCGATGGCCTGTTCCATCAGCTCGATCGTGCCCGGAGAGATCAGCACGCCTTGCTGCGGAAAGGCGACGAAATCGAGATCGACCAGATGGCGGTAGCGTTGCCGCAGATCGAGCAGGGCCTCGACATGGCTGAGGCCGATCCCCGCATCGACATCGATATGCGAGCGCATCCGCAGCGAGCCGAGGGCGATACAGTGTTCGAGCAAGGCGGCACCGCGTTGGGCGACGGGCGCAGCCGCCTGCATCAGGCGCCGTTCATTGGTGATGTAATTGATCAGCAGCGGCCCGCCGGTCGCGGGTTGCCAGTTGCCACCCCAGAAGGTCTTGTCGAGGTGGATATGGCTCTCGACCAGGGCAGGCAGCAAGAGCCGGCCGCCGGCATCGACGACCGGGCAATCGGCTGGCCGGGTCATCTGATCGCCGGGGCCAATGGCGGCAATGCGGCCCTCGGCGCACAGGATTGCCCCGGAACGCCCGTCCGTCAGGCGCAGATTATCGAACAGGATATCGCCCATCTGAGCCTCGCCTTTATACTGGAACACTATTTTTCTCTTATCCGATTGAAGCCGCGCGGGTCCAGTAATGTGACGCGATATGTCTGGCCATTGACTCGGTCCAGGCCAGGAGGACACGAGCAAAAGGAGGCCCCGAACGAGACAAACTCGTTTGGTGGCGAGGCTGTCGCCGGCTAGGTTCGGCGCCGTTTCGCGCGGTGCGAGCAAGGCGAATTTTCACCCTGCGCCAATAACTTAAAGCTACCGGGCCGGCATCAAGGGGGAATTGATTATGGCCCGAAGGAAATGCAGCGTTGGGCTTATCTCGCATGAGGTGCCGGTTAGGCAAAGCCAAATGATCAAGCTCGGCGGCAGTCGTTCCCTTGTATCAAAGGCCCCTTGCATCAACGGTATGGCCGATAGTCAAACTCGCTACTTCAAACGCGGGCCAAGTCATAGTCTAATGCGCAAAAGATTTGTCCAAGATATAGGCGGGGGTGAGCCTTGCGATTAACGGGGGGACTGAGCCAGGAGCGGATCGTGCTGATCCTGGCGGTGGTTCTATTTGTTGTTTCAGCCGTAACCTTGAAGGGGTTTGTCGACGCCGACAACCTCATCGCCATCGTGCGCAGCGTCAGCGTGCTCGGCATCCTGGCGGTCGGCATGGCGATCGTGGTGATCGGCCGCGGCATCGATCTCTCGGCCGTGGCCATCATGGCGATGTCGGTCGCCTGGTATCTGCAGATGCTGAATGCCGGCACACCCGATCTCAGCGCCTTTGCCTGGGCGATCGGCGGCGTGCTGCTGATCGGGCTCGTCAACGGCTTCCTCATTGCCTATGCCGATGTTCCGGCGATCTTCGCCACCCTGGCAACCGGCGCCTTTGTCTTCGGTTTCGGCCGGTCGCATCTAATCACCCAGGATGCCGTACCGGTGCCACAGCAGCATTGGGTGGAGGGGCTTGGCCATCTTCGCGCCGGCCCGGTGCCGGTCGAGGTGTTCTTCTTCGCGGCGGCCTGTTTTCTCGCTTATCTCTTCCTGCGCTTCACCAAATGGGGCCGCTACGTCTATCTGATGGGCGACAATTTCCTGGCGGCGCGCAATATGGGCCTGGCGGTGCGGCCGATGACGCTGCTGCGCTATGTACTGTCCTCGGCGATCGCCTTTACGGCCGGCATCCTGAGCGCTTCGAGCCTCCTCAGCATGAACACGCGCGTGGTCAATCAGCCGCTGCTCTATGACATCATTCTGGTCGTGGTGATCGGCGGAATCGGCCTGTCCGGCGGCAAGGGCGGCATGCGCAATGTCATCGTCGGCGCGCTGCTGATCGGCATCATGCAAAACGCCATGACCATCCTCGATATTTCCGACATCTACCAGAAGCTGATCAAGGCGGTGATCCTGCTGGTGGCCATCATCGTCGACAGTCTGCTCAATCCGCGCGACGAACAGACGGCGCAGCAGGGCGATATCTGATAACAAGAGACCCAACGTAAATATCGATAAACGGGTGAGACAGGAGGGTATGAAATGTTGAAGAGGTTTATTCGGACATTGGCTGTGGTGGTGGGGCTT
>DATMUQ010000393.1:0-3659 GCA_035563795.1 Terriglobales bacterium
AGCCGAAAAAGCGGGATGATCGCCGCAGCGAGCGGCCCGACAGCAAGCCGGCCAATCGCAGCGGCAAGCATGCGCATCGACAGCGGCGCCCATAAGGGCAAGAAGCTGGTGGTACCGGAAGGCCGCGATGTGCGGCCGACCGCGGACCGGGCACGCCAGGCAATCTTCAACATGCTGGTGCATGGTGACAATGTCGTGCGTGACGCCCGGGTGCTCGATGCTTTCGCCGGTTCCGGCGCCCTCGGCCTCGAAGCCCTGTCGCGCGGCGCCGCCAGCCTGGTCGCCTTCGACAGCGACACTGCCGCCTTGAAGGCGATCCGTGCGAACGTCGCCGGCTGCCGGGAAGAGACCCGGACCACTGTCCAGACGGCGGATGCCACACGGCCGCCGGCTGCCAGCCGCTTCGGCGAGCGGGCGCCGGCGGATCTCGTCTTCCTCGATCCACCTTATGGTAAAGACCTGGTTCCCGCCTCACTGAGCGCATTGGACAAGAACGGCTGGATCGCCAGCGGTGCCATCATCATCGCCGAGATGGACCGGCGCGATCCCTTCGATCCGCCGGCCGGATACGAGCTCGTCACCGACCGTGCCTATGGCAAGGCGCGCATTGTCATCCTGCGCAAGGACGGCTCAGCCGGCTGATTTGCCGCCGGTGAGAACGGCGAGGTCATCCCAGGCATAGAGCCGATTGTCGGAACGCCAGAGCGGCCCGGGATCGGTATAGCGGCCGATCAGCTTGCCGCCCAAAGCTTCATAGAACTTGATGGCCGCCCCATTGCCATCGACTACACCCAGGGCCAAGCCGCGATGGCCGCGCTGCCGCAGAAGCTGCGCGATCCGGGCGAGTAAAAGCCGGCCGATGCCCCGGCGTGCCTGCGTGCCATCGACATAGAGATACTTCACCTCACAGCGCCCACCGAAGAGCGGTTCCTGGGATGGCGCCGCCCGCACAAAGCCGACGATGGTCCTATCAATCTCAGCCACCACCGTCACCGCCTGTGGATCATCGGTGGCGAGTACTGCCTGCCAGTGCTTCAAGCGATGTGCCGCGGTCAAGGCGGTGATGGCCGCCGGCGTCGCCAGATGCCGGTAGGTGTGGTGCCATACGGCTGCATGCAAGGCCGCAATGGCGGCGGCATCGGCGAGCCCTGCCGGCCGGATCTCAGGATGGACGGACATGATCAGCGTCGGCCGAACAGGCGTTCGATATCGGCCAGCTTCAGCTCGACATAGGTCGGCCGGCCGTGATTGCATTGGCCGGAATGCGGCGTTGCCTCCATCTGGCGCAGAAGGGCATCCATCTCGACGGCGGTCAGGCGGCGGCCGGCGCGGACCGAGCCGTGGCAGGCCATGGTGCCGCAGATCTCCTCCAGCCGTTCCTTGAGGCTGAGCGCCTCGCCAAGTTCGGCGAGCTCATCGGCAAGATCGCGCACCAGGCCCTGGATATCCGATTGCCCCAGCATGGCCGGCTGCTCGCGCACCACCACCGTGCCCGGACCGAAGGCTTCGATGACGAGGCCAAGCTCGGCCAGTTCATCGGAGCGGGCCAATAGGCGGCCGGCGGCCGCCTGGTCCAGCTCGACCACTTCCGGGATCAGCAAGGCCTGACGGGCAACCCCTTGGCTGGCCAAAGCCTGCTTCATGCGCTCATAGACCAGCCGCTCATGGGCAGCATGCTGGTCGACGATGACGAGGCCATCGGCGGTCTGGGCGATGATATAGGTTTCGTGCAGCTGGGCGCGGGCAACACCCAAGGGATAAGATGACGGCCGCGTTTCCGCGACAACCGCGCCATCGATGCCAACGCCGCCATCCGCCGCCTCGACCCGCGCAGAGGGACGATCGAATTCCGGCGCCAGCGGTGCAAAGCCCGCCAGCGCCCTATTGATCAGCGAGCGATCGACATGCTGCCCGCCTTGCCAACCGGATCCCTGCCAGGCCGGCGCCGGGGCGCTGCTCAACTGGCCGCCGGCATAGGCAAGACTCTGCTGCGCCGGCATCTCATAGAAGGGCGTCTGGAAGGCGTTCAATGTCTGCGCCGCCACCGTGGACGAGGCCTGATGTCCCGCCTGGGTGAGCGCGTGGCGGATGGCGGTGACAATGAGCCCGCGCACCAAAGCGGCGTCGCGGAACCGCACCTCGGCCTTGGCAGGGTGCACATTGACGTCGACCTCTTCCGGCGTGAGATCGACGAAGAGTGCCACCAGCGGATGGCGGTCGCGGGCCAGGAAATCCTGGTAAGCACCACGGATGGCGCCGATCAGCAGGCGATCCTTGACCGGCCGGCCGTTGACGAAGAGATATTGGTGCGAGGCGGTGGCGCGGTTGAGGGTCGGCAGACCAGCATAACCGGTCAGGCGCACCCCTTCCCGCATGGCATCGAGTACCAGGGCATTGTCGCCGAAATCGCGCCCCATGATGGCACTCAAACGCTGCAGCCGTGCGCCTGCCGGATCGGCCAGCAGATCGCCCGTCACCGCCGGCAGGCGCAGCAGGGTGCGGTCTTCGTCGCGCAAGGTGAAGCCGATGGCGGGATAGGCCATGGCGAGACGCGCCACGACTTCTTCCACCGCATTGGTCTCGCTGCGCGGCGTCTTGAGGAATTTGAGGCGCGCCGGCACGGCATAGAAAAGATCACGCAGCTCCACCCGCGTGCCGCTGGCATGCGCCGCTGGCTGCGGCTGTCCCTTGACGCCGCCATCGATGAGCAGGCTCCAGGCCTGGTCGCTGCCGCTGGCGCGGCTGGTGATGGTCAGGCGGCCGACCGCGCCGATGGCCGGCAGGGCCTCACCGCGGAAGCCGAAATGATGGATATGGACGAGATCGTCATCCGGCAGCTTCGAGGTCGCATGGCGCTCGACCGCCAGCAGCAATTCATCGCGATTCATGCCGCAGCCATCATCCTCGACCAGGATCAGGCTGCGGCCGCCATCGCGCAGGGTGATATCCACCCGGGTGGCGCCGGCATCGACGGCGTTTTCCGCGAGTTCCTTGACCACCGAGGCCGGGCGTTCAACCACCTCGCCGGCGGCGATCTGGTTGACGAGATTGCTGGGCAGGAGACGAATCGACATGGGGCTAGTTTAGCAGGCCGGCGGAAAGCTGCTAAGCTCTCGTTCCGGAACCGAGTTTTGCCGTTTTGCGGCCCTGTCGGCGGCTCCCGCACGGCGCCAAACTGGGCCAGGCAAGGGCAAATTCAGGGAAGCGGAGACAGGGGATGAGCAGCGCAGAACAACCCCATGGCGATAAATTCATGTCGGCGGAGGATTATGGCCGCAGCCTGCGGGGCATCGGCATCAATTTGCTGGTGCGGGATATCGGTCGTTCCGCGCTTTTTGCCCGCACCGTGCTGGGTGCCGAGATCGTCTATAGCGACCAGGATTTCGCCGTCTTGCGCCAGGGACCGGCCGGCCCGCATCAGGCGACCTGGATGCTGCATGCCGACGGCACCTATCACAGCCATCCTTTGCCCGGCCTGATGTCGGATGCGCCGATTCGCGGCCTCGGGGTCGAAATCCGGCTCTATCATTGCGATCCGGACCGCGCGGTTGCCGAGGCCAAGGCCCATCACCACCATGTCCTGGCACCGGCGGCGGACAAGCCGCATGGCCTGCGCGAGGCCTATATCCTCGATCCCGATGGCTATTGCTGGGTGCCGA
>DATMUQ010000394.1:0-3327 GCA_035563795.1 Terriglobales bacterium
GTTCACCGCGGGTCTCTGCTGGACGGCCGGCTTCCTGCTCTCTGCCGTCGGCGTCTACAGCCACCAGCTCTGGCTCATCTACCTCGGCTACGGCGCGCTGGGCGGCATCGGGCTCGGCGTCGGCTACATCTCGCCGGTCAAGACCCTGATCACCTGGTTCCCCGACCGGCCCGGCATGGCAACCGGCATGGCAATCATGGGCTTTGGCGGCGGTGCCTTCATTGCCTCGCCGCTCTCGGTCTGGCTGATGCAAAAATTCTCGACCGAGACCCATGTCGGTGTCGCCGAGACCTTTGTCGTGCTCGGCATCATCTATTTCGTCTTCATGTCGATCGGCGCCCTGATCGTGCGCGTGCCAGCGGCCAATTGGCATCCGGCCGGCTATGTGCCCCCGGCCCAGCCGAAGAAGCTGGTGACCGACCAGGTCGTGCATGTCAACCAGGCGATCAAGACCCCGCAATTCTATCTGCTGTGGTGGATGCTCTGCCTCAACGTGACGGCAGGCATCGGTGTCCTGGGCCAAGCTTCGGCGATGAGCCAGGAAATGTTCCAGGGCCGCATCACGCCGGCCGCCGCTGCCGGCTTCGTCGGCCTGCTCAGCCTCTTCAACATGGCAGGGCGCTTCTTCTGGGCCTCGACCTCCGACGTCATCGGCCGCAAGAACACATATTTCTGCTTCTTCCTGCTCGGCATCGTGCTCTATGCCCTGGTGCCGAGTACGGCGAAGATGGGGAGCATGGGCCTATTCGTCATCTGCTATGCCGTCATCCTCAGCATGTATGGCGGCGGTTTCGCCACCATCCCGGCCTATCTGCGTGACGTCTTCGGCGTGCAATTCGTCGGCGCCATTCATGGCCGGCTGCTGACAGCCTGGTCGGTCGCCGGTGTACTCGGCCCGGTGCTGGTCAATTATATCCGCCAGTACCAGATCGATCACGGCGTCGCCAAAGCTGATGCCTATACCGTCACCATGTATATCATGGCCGGGCTGCTCTTCATCGGTTTCCTCTGCAATCTGGCGATGAAAGCCGTTGATGCCCGTCACCACCTGAAACTACGCGAACAGACCGCCTGAAGGAGAGCCCCATGTCCGATCAATCTGAAAACCGCTCCTATACGGCGCAGCTCGTGGTCACCTGGCTGTTGGTCGGCATTCCCCTGCTCTGGGGCGTGCTGAAGACACTCCAGAACGCCTGGAGCCTGTTCCAATAAGTCCCCTTGCTGCGGTGGGGTGGCAGTCTAGCGCCATCCCACCGCATCTTTTTTAGTCGCCCCTGGATAGTGCCCTTATCTGCCGCGCTCTTGTCGCCGGCAGAGTCCCATGTTTCTATGCCCTGATCGAGGTGTCAGGCTGACGGTGGATAGCCGCCCTGCCAGCGAACGACCCTGCGAGCGAGAGGTGCCGACGGCATGAGCCCCCTGTCTCAACTCAGCCCAACCGATACCGCGCCGGACCCGTCCTTCGGTCCCTGGCTCAAGGAAGCCGCCATCCTGGTGGTCGATGACGAGCCGGGCATGCGGAACTTCCTGGTCAAGACGCTCTCATCGCGTTGCCGGCGGGTCGAGGTTGCCAGCAACACCGAGGAAGCCTCGCGCTGGCTGGAAAGCAACAGCTTCGATGTTGTCATCCTCGACAATATCATGGCCGGCAAGACCGGCCTCGCCTGGCTCGATGACCTGCGCGCCAGCGGCTTCTTCATCGAGGTCATCCTGATCACCGCCTTCGCCGATCTCGAAACCGCGATCCAGGCCTTGCGCGCCGGCGCTGCCGATTTCGTGCTGAAGCCATTCCGGGTGAACCAGATCCTGACGGCGATCACCCGCTGCCTCGATCGCGCCCGGCTGCAGCGGGAAAATTTCGTGCTGCGCCGGCAGTTGCAGTCGCTGCCCCATAGCAACCGCGCCGACAGCCAGATGGTGGGCGATTCCCCCAGCGTCCGCCGGGCATGCGAGATCATCGCCCGTGCCGCCCCTTTGCCCACCACTGTCCTCATCACCGGCGAATCCGGCACCGGCAAGGAGCTGGCCGCTCGCTCCCTGCATCTCCAATCGGATCGCGCCGACAAGCCCTTCGTGCCGGTCAACTGCGCCGCCATCGCCCCCGAGGTGATCGAAAGCGAATTATTCGGTCATCTGAAAGGCGCCTTCACCGGTGCCGCCTCCTCCCGCGAAGGCCTGTTCTTCTACGCCCAGGGCGGCACTCTCTTCCTCGACGAGATCGGCGAGCTGCCCTATGCGCTGCAATCCAAGCTCCTGCGCGTCATCGAAGAGAAGAAGGTCCGCCCGGTCGGCGCCGAGCGGGAAATCCCGATCGACGTCCGCCTGGTCGCCGCCACCAATAGTGATCTGCCGCAGGAAGTCTCTGCCGGGCATTTCCGGCAGGACCTCTATTACCGACTGAGCGTGTTGCAGATCCATCTTCCGCCCTTGCGTGAGCGGCCGGAGGATATCGCGCCGCTTGCCCGCCGCTTGATGGCTCATATCTCGGCGCAACTCGGCGTGCCGCCGCTGGATTTGACACCAGCCATCCTCGCTGAACTCGAACATTATGCCTGGCCCGGCAATGTGCGCGAACTGCGCAATGTAATCGAGCGGTCGCTGATCCTCGGCATTTTCCCCGAGGATATCGTCACCGGCAATGTCGCCTCGCCGGAGCCCAATCCAGAAGCGCTCATCGCCATCGAGAAGAACCACATGCTGAAAGTGCTGGAGGCTGCCGGCGGCAATCGCGCCGAAGCCGCGCGCCGTCTCGGCATCTCGCGCAAGACCCTGGACCGCAAATGTGCGGCCTGGAATGTCTGACCAGGCACTACCGGGCGTAACGCGCAAGACCGCTGCCGCCATCAGCGGCATGTCGGTTCGCGTCCGCCTTCTCGCCATCGCCTTGCTGCCGGTCCTGATCATGCTACCGGCCCTGGCGATACTCGGCCTCTATTGGTGGACGACCCAGTTCGACCATCTCCTGACCACCAAAGTGAATGGCGACCTCACCATTGCCCGGCAATATTTCAACCGGATCATGGAGCGCGATGACGAGAGCCTCAGCGCCATCGGCCAATCCGCTGCCTTCGCCGAGATTCTGCGGACGGGCTCGGACCAGGACTTGTCCCGCTTTCTCGAAGATCAGCGCCGACAGCAGAAGCTCGATTTTCTCTATCTGACGGATGAAGAAGGACATGTCATCGCCGCCGCGCCGTCCTTTGCGCAATCCGGCGACCCGCGCCGCTGGCCAGTGGTGAACGGCGCCCTCGCCGGCAAAAGCGCTGCCGTGGTCGATGTCTTTGCTGCCGCCGACCTGCAGGAATTGTCGCCTGCCTTGGCCCAGCG
>DATMUQ010000395.1:0-3172 GCA_035563795.1 Terriglobales bacterium
TCTCGCTGCTGGCACAGCCCGCCGGCGATGGGCGCAATTGCCTCGCCGGCGAAGTGCGCGCCTGGCGCTATCTCGGCGGCCATCTCAGCTTCGAAATCGCCGTCACCGGCATCGGCACGCTGAAGGCCGAGATCGGCGCCGCCGAAGGCCAGGCCTTCCTCGCTGAGGGGAAGCCGGTCTGGCTCGCCTGGACCAACCAGGACGGCGTCATCGTCAATGAGGATTGAAGAGATGCGGACGAGAGCGGAGCAGCGGGTCCCCCTCTCCCCACCCCTCCCCCGCGAGGGGGGAGGGAGCATAGGTCATTTGCCGCAAGCAGCATCGGCAAGAGCTCTATCGCCCATTAGTGCACCGGACACGAACAGCAGCGTCCCCTCCCCCCTCGCGGGGGAGGGTTAGGGAGAGGGGGCGGCGGTCACCTCAGCACCCCTTAAACAACCATTACAACATTGCCGGCGGACCCAACCGCCGGACCCCCGCGGGGAATAACGATAACCAACAGCCTGGGAGGGCTAGCATGAGCAACCTGATTACCCCATCAACCCGTCACCTCATCACCCGGCGCAAGGCGCTGGCCTTGACCGGCGCTGCCATCGCCGCACCGATCATCCTGCGTTCGGGCCGCGCCGGCGCCGGCGTCGAACTCGTCATGGCCAATTGGGGCGGCGATGCCATTCCCAATTTCAAGGCGGCCTTCGCCGATCCTTTCGAGAAGGAGACCGGCATCAAGGTAACGATCGACGGCAGCGGCCCGACCGATGGCAAGATCAAGGCCATGGTCGAAAGCGGCAACGTCACCTGGAATGTCTGCGATGCCGACAGCTTCACCTCGCAGGATCTCGGCTCCAAGGGCCTCCTGGAGGAGATCGACTATTCGATCGTCGATGCCAACAAGGTGCGGCCCGGCCAGGCGCTGAAATATGGCTGCGCCAGCTACATCTACACCTATGTCATCGCCTATAATTCCAAGAAGCTGCCCGAGGCCCCGAAGACCTGGGCCGATTTCTGGAATGTCGAGAAATTCCCCGGCAAGCGCAGCTTCTGGAAATACATGTCGGGCGCCCTCGAAGCGGCCCTCATCGCCGACGGCGTGCCGGCCGACCAACTCTATCCGATCGACACCAAGCGTGCCCTCAAGAAGCTCGAGGAGCTGAAGGACCATATCATCCTGTGGGAATCAGGTGCCGACAGCCAGCGTTTCCTGCGCGAAGGCGAAGTCAGCATGGCTTCGATCTGGAACACCCGCGCGACCCTGCTGGAACGCGACACCAAGGGCGAGATCAAATACACCTTCAACCAGGGTGTGGCCGGCCCCTCCTCCTGGGCGGTGCCGAAGGGCGTCAAGAACCTCAAGGAGACGATGCAGTTCATCGCCTTCATGCAGAAGCCGGAACTGCAATTCGAGCTGCTGAAGAGCATGTCGAACGGCCCGGCCAATCCGGCCGGCTCGGCCTTGGCGACCGGCGATCTCGCCACCGCCGATCCGGGCAATGCGGATAACTGGAAAACCGAGATCCCCCTCGACGTGAAGTGGTATGCCGAGAACTACAACACGGTTCTCAACGACTACCTCGACCTCTTCTCGTAAGGCCAAGAGAACGTAAGGGTATCGGCAGATGACGAGCGAGGTCGGCACTACCGGCGTTGAAAACAGCGGCATGCACCGGTTGCCGCTGTTCGGCAGCCGCCAGGAACGGGTCTATTGGATGTTCCTGGCACCGGTCCTGCTGGCCATGCTCGTCTTCTTCCTGCTGCCCTTGCTGCAGGTCTTCTGGATCAGTTTCAGCGATCCCAGCATCGGCACCGACAATTACACCCGCCTGGTCAGCAACCGCGCCATCCAGAAGGTGGTGCTGACGACGCTCCGCATCTGCCTGACGACGACGGTCCTCTCGGTCGTCATCGGCTATGTCATCGCTTTCGCCGTGACGCTCGCCCCGCCGCGTACCCGCAGCCTGCTGATGTTCGCCATCCTGGTACCGTTCTGGATGTCGGTGCTGGTGCGCGCCTTCGCCTGGGTGACGCTGCTCAGGAACGAGGGCATCATCAACAGCTTCCTGATGAGCTTCGGTATCATCGACAGCCCGCTCGCCATGAGCAACAACGAGTTCGGCGTCATCATCGGCATGACCCATTACATGACTCCCTACGCCGTGCTGCCGCTCTTGGCCAGCATGGATGGCATCAATCCGGCCCTGGTTTCCGCCGCGCGCGGCCTCGGCGCCGGGGCGACACAGAGCTTCCGCCAGGTCTTCCTGCCCTTGACCAAGCCCGGCATCTTCGCCGCAACCATCCTCGTCTTCATCATGACCCTGGGCTTCTTCGTCACCCCGATCATCCTCGGCGGTGGCCGCACCGTCATGATCGCCGAATATATCACCGTGCAGATGCAGCAGACCCTGCGCTGGGGCCTGGCGGCGGCACTCGCCACCGTGCTGCTCGGTGTCGTGCTGCTGCTGATCGGGCTCCTCTCGCGCAGCATGGACATGCGCAAGATGCTCGGCGGAAATTAAGGGACGCACGACATGATCGATTTCGGCCGCAGCTCCGCCATCCGCAGCGCAAAGACCCTGGGCTGGCTCGGCGCCCTCTTCCTGCTATTGCCGAGCTTCGTCATCATCCCAGTCTCCTTCACCACGCATCATTATCTCTCGCTGCCGGATGAAGGGCTGTCGCTGCAGCATTACCAGAATCTCTTCAGCAACCCGCTCTGGCGCGGCGCCATCGGCCAGAGCCTGCTGATCGCCGCACTCTCCTCGCTGCTCGCCGTCGTCGCCGGCACCATGGGGGCGATCGGCCTCTGGCGCATCGCCAGCCGCTTCAGTGATGCCCTGCGCAATGTCCTGTTGCTGCCGTTAATCGTGCCGCCGATCATCTCCGCCCTCGCCTTCTACAAGGCCTGGGTGAAGCTTGGCCTTCTGGATTCCTATGCCGGCATCGTCATTGCCCATGCCATCCTGGCGGTGCCCTATGTCATCATCACCGTGACGACCTCGCTCAGCAATTTCGACCCCAAGCTCGAACAGGCGGCCCGTAATCTGGGTGCCAGCGCCTGGACGGCGATGCGGCTCATCATCGTGCCGGTGATCAAGCCCGGCATCCTCTCCGGCGCCGTGCTCGCCTTCCTCGCCTCCTGGGACGAGATCGTGGTGACGCTCTTCATCAGCAGCCA
>DATMUQ010000396.1:0-3567 GCA_035563795.1 Terriglobales bacterium
GCAGCCGATGCCATGGGGCGAGCAGAATGATGGGCGCGGGGTCGCCTGCCGCTCACCGGCCGGGACGATCGAGAAGCGGATCGAAAAAGAAACAGGCCGCGGGCGGAGCCGGCGGCCGAGGTTGCTGAGACAAGAGGGAACCGCATTGGGTGGCGCCGCGACCATCGGGGATGGGGTTCAGGTCACGGCGCCATGTCCCGTATGCTCCACGCCGCTCGGGGGTATCACGGCGCGTCGCGATCGACCTTTACCTGTCCTTCGCCCGTTTCATCCAGTTGGGCTGGCGAACGAGGGGCCGGCAATCGGGGGAGGTGGGTCGGTCACCTCGAGACAACAGAGGGGATGATCTCTGTTGCTTGGATCCTCATGCATTCCAGTGGCCTCAATAAGACCAGAAGATGGCAAAATTGTGGTCCGGCGCACGAAAGGCGGTGTGATTTGTCGGTAAATCTCATTATTATCAGCGTGTTATGGCATTATCGCAGCAGAACCTCGAAGCGGTCTCACGCTTATGTTATTCTCCATCGCGCCGATGAAATTCAGTGACCGGAGCAGCGGGGGCTGCTTGTGATCTGTACTCACAATAAATTCTTACAAAATTCGGTTGTGGTAACGGCTTGATCCGGCAAATTTGTGAGCTGGATGAGAGTTATCTATTCCACCGACCTGTAGCGGACGGGCGAAAGTCAATCGCCGCGGTTCAGCTATTGCGTCTTTTACTGACAAAACGATCGGGAGATTGCTCGTGACGGAAGCACTCAACAGCTTCAAGACCAGGAAAGCCTTGAAGGTTGGAACAAAGTCCTATGACTACTACAGCCTGAAGGCCGCGGAAAAGGCCGGGCTCGGCGATCTCAGCCGCCTGCCCAATTCGATGAAGGTGCTGCTGGAGAACCTGTTGCGTTACGAGGACGGCCGCACCGTCACCAAGGACGACATCAAGGCCGTCGGCAAGTGGCTGAAGGACAAGCGTTCCGATCGCGAGATCGCCTATCGTCCCGCCCGCGTGCTGATGCAGGACTTCACCGGCGTTCCCGCCGTGGTCGATCTCGCCGCCATGCGCGAAGCGATGGTCGGGCTCGGTGGCGATGCCAAGAAGATCAATCCGCTTTCGCCGGTCGATCTCGTCATCGATCACTCGGTCATGGTCGACTATTTCGCCGGTCCGGGCGCCTTCAAGAAGAATGTCGAGCTGGAATATGACCGCAATGGCGAGCGCTATGCTTTCCTGCGCTGGGGCCAGACCGCCTTCGACAATTTCCGCGTCGTGCCGCCGGGAACCGGCATCTGCCACCAGGTCAACACCGAGCATCTCGCCCAGGTAGTCTGGACCAAGAAGGAACCGACCGTCACGGTGAAGGGCAAGAAGGCCGGCGGCAAGACCGTCGCTTATCCCGACACCTTGGTCGGCACCGACAGCCACACCACCATGGTCAACGGCCTTGGCGTGCTGGGCTGGGGTGTCGGCGGCATCGAAGCCGAAGCCGCCATGCTCGGCCAGCCGGTCTCCATGCTGCTGCCGGAAGTGATCGGCTTCAAGCTGACCGGCAAGCTGAAGGAAGGCACCACCGCGACCGACCTCGTCCTCACCGTCACGCAGATGCTGCGCAAGAAGGGTGTGGTCAACAAGTTCGTGGAATTCTACGGCAGCGGTCTCGACGACATGTCGCTGCCCGACCGCGCCACCATCGGCAACATGGCGCCGGAATATGGCGCCACCTGCGGCTTCTTCCCGGTCGATGCCGAGACCATCCGCTATTTGAAGGCGACGGGCCGCAAGGCCGACCGCGTCGCCCTGGTCGAGAAATATGCCAAGGCCCAGGGCCTGTGGCGCGATAAGAAGACGCCGGATCCCGTCTTCACCGACACGCTGGAACTGGATATCGGCACCGTCGAGCCGTCGATCGCCGGCCCGAAGCGGCCGCAGGACCGGGTGCCGCTGAGCCAGGCCGCCGAGCAGTTCAACAAGGCCCTGGTCGAGACCTTCGGCCGCAAGGGCAATGAGGGCCGCGTCTCGGTCAAGGGTGCGAAGCACAATCTCGGCGATGGTGACGTGGTGATCGCCGCCATCACCTCCTGCACCAACACCTCCAATCCCAGCGTCATGCTGGGCGCCGGCCTGGTGGCCCAGAAGGCGGTCGCCGCCGGCCTCACCACCAAGCCCTGGGTCAAGACCTCGCTCGCCCCGGGTTCGCAGGTGGTCACCGATTACCTGAAGAAATCCGGCCTGCAGAAGCCGCTCGACAAGCTCGGTTTCAATCTCGTCGGCTATGGCTGCACCACCTGCATCGGCAATTCCGGCCCGCTGCCAGAACCGATCGGCGATGCGGTGAATACCGGTGATCTCGTCGCCGCGGCGGTGCTCTCCGGCAACCGCAACTTCGAGGGCCGCGTCAATCCGCTGGTGAAGGCGAACTATCTCGCTTCGCCGATGCTGGTGGTGGTCTATGCGCTCGCCGGCAGCATGAAGATCGACATCACCAAGGAGCCGATCGGCTATAACAAGAAGGGCAAGCCGGTCTATCTCAAGGACATCTGGCCGACCAACAAGGAGATCGCCGACGCCGTTCGCAAGAACGTCACCACGGCGGCCTTCAAGTCCCGTTATGCCGACGTCTTCACCGGCGATGCCAAATGGAAGAAGATCAAGACGGCCAAGGGTCTCACCTATCAGTGGGACAAGAAGTCGACCTATGTGCAGAACCCGCCTTACTTCGTGGGCATGCCGAAGCAACCCGGCACCTTCCACGACATCCACAAGGCGCGACCGCTGGCGATCCTCGGTGATTCCATCACCACCGATCACATCTCGCCCGCAGGTTCGATCAAGAAGGACGGCCCGGCCGGCAAATATCTGGTCGAGCATGGCGTCCAGCCGGCCGATTTCAACTCCTATGGCGCGCGGCGCGGCGGTCACGACGTGATGATGCGCGGCACCTTCGCCAATATCCGCCTGAAGAACGAGATGGTCCCCGGCACCGAAGGCGGCATCACCAAGCTGCAGCCGACGGGCGAGACCATGTCGATCTATGATGCCTCGATCAAGTACCAGGCAGCGGGCACGCCGCTGGTGGTGGTCGGCGGCAAGGAATACGGCACCGGCTCGTCCCGCGACTGGGCGGCCAAGGGCACGCTGCTCCTGGGCGTCAAGGCGGTGCTGGTCGAGAGCTTCGAGCGCATCCATCGCTCCAACCTGGTTGGCATGGGCGTGCTGCCCTTGCAGTTCAAGGAAGGCATGGACCGCAAGACCCTGAAGCTCGACGGCACGGAAATCTTCGACATCACCGGCATCGAAAGCGGCATCAAGCCGCGCATGGATGTCAGCGTGAAGATCACGCGTGCCGATGGCAGCAGCCAGGACATCACCGTCATCTGCCGCATCGATACGCTGGACGAGGTCGAATATTACCGTCATGGCGGCATTCTGCCTTACGTGCTGCGCAACCTCGCGGCGGCCTGACGCGACGATAGACATCACCCGCGCGTTGCTTCGCCGCAGCGTGCGGGTGATGATGTCCTCACCCCTGAACAGCACGAAATATCGGGCGAGGCCGCGGCCCTGCTTGT
>DATMUQ010000397.1:0-2953 GCA_035563795.1 Terriglobales bacterium
GCGAAGATGGAATAGGTCGGCACCCTAGATGCCGCCGGGACCGGCTGCCGCAGCGATCACAGGCTGTATTTCAGCTCCACGCCGACATAATCGGAATCCTGCCCGCCGGCCCGTTTGATTGCCTGGCCGACCTGGTAATGCACGGCTTCCACCGCACTGGACAGGTAGGGCGTGATGGCCCAGTCCACCCTGATCTGCTCGTAGAGACCGGTCCAGCCATCGCCTTCGCCGGCCGTGCCCTTGATCGGCACATTCGGCTGGACATAGATCGCATCCGCCGTTGTCTCGCGCCATTGCAATCCGACGGCGCCCAGGATCGAGACGCCGGGCAGCGGCTTCACCGTCACCGACGGCTTCACATGCAGGATATTGGCATAGCCGGTATAGCCGGCGAGCGAGAAATAATAGCCGTTCGGAAAGAGCGGATTGAAGGTCTCTAGCCGGCCGTCATTGGGATGGCGGTCACCGGAAGCCGCATCCATCTGCAGCCCCAGCCGCGGCTGCCAGGCTATTTCGGCGAATGTATAGCCAAGGCGCGCACCGGCCGCCCAGGCCAGGACATCGCTGGAACCGACCTTGCCCTGCTGCCCCATGGCTTCGACATCCCAGTCGATCCCGCTGGCACTGCCGGCGAACCGGATATCGAGGATATTGCGCCGCTCGTCGCCCGCCGCATCCGGATAATGCGCGTCATCGCGCTCGTAGCGCGCGTAATAGGCCGAAAGCTCATTGGTCCCGAAAACATGATGCTCGATACGCAAGGTATGGAACAGGAAATGACGGTCGGAGAAATCATCGAAGGGCCGGCCGCTGCGATATTGCACCGGCTGGCTGACGAAACCCAGGACACGCCAGGGTCCTGATTCCCAATCGGCCCAGGCGGCATCGAAGGATTGCCGCACATTAGGGCCGTCCCGCGATGAAACGAAGCGCTGCAAGTCGAAATCGAAATCCTGGCGACCGATCCGCGCCTTCAGCTCACCGTCATCAAAGCTTTTGTCGTAAGCGAGGAACGCCAGACGCAAATCGAGCTGATCGTCATCGACTGGCCCCGGCATCTTCTTGTCGGGGGCCCGGTCATCTTCCACCTGGGTGAATATCTGCCAGTTCTCGTTCAGATGCAGATCGAGATGCAGCTGCGTGCGATCGAGCAGATAGCCGTCGGCCTTCTTGCCACCGGTCCCGAAGGCCGGTGCGTCGTTATACTCGTAGCGCTCGCGGATGGTGGCGCCGAAGGAAAGATAGCTCTTGGGATCGCCCGGTATCAGCGGGATGTATTTGAGGAAATCCAGCGGTTCGGTCCGCAAGGCGGGATCGGCCAGGACCGACCAATCCTCTTCCCAGCGGTTCGAGCGGATCGACGGGCGTTGCGGCTGCGTATCATCGGCTTGGGCTTGCGCGATATCCCCTGCGAGCCCCGCGAGCAGCAGTGCCGTCGACAGATACCGGCAGCACGAAGCACGTCGCGCCGAGGTTTGACAATCGCCTCTCACGTCACAGCCTTAATTGGCGGGCGCGTGGATCTCGGCGATATAGCCGCCCGGAAACTGCACCAGGGCAGCGGTCCGATGATCGGCGCTATAGGGTTCGACCAGGACCGTGGCGCCGGAGGCCTTGGCCTTGTCCAGGGTCTCGGTCAGATTGGCGACCTCATAGCCGGTCATTTCGACGCCATAGGGATATGGCAGATGGCCGTCGGTCACCAGCACGGTCATCTTGCCAAACAGCGAGTCGATGCGGATGCGATGATAGCTGTCATTGGGGCGGCCGATCTCAACACCCGGCGCCTTGGGCTCATCGGAGACCACCTTGCCCTGGGAAAAGGCGAGGAAGTCCTTGACGAATTCCTTCTGCTTGTCGGCTGCGACATAGACCCGGTTCTCAGGGATCGTTGTCAGTTGCGGATAGTTTGGCGGCGTGGTGTGCCAGTAGAGCTGCATGTTGACGCCGCCCGGCCATTGGATGACCGCATCCTTGCCGATCGGATCGTCGAACGGCGCGACGATGAGACTGGCGCCGGCCTTATGGGCGGCCTTCACCGCGTCTTCCAAATTGGTCACCAGATAGCCGGTCCGCTCGGCACCGAAGGGATGCGGCACCGGCGTCTTGAAGCCGAAGGCCGAGACCGTGCCGGCCGGAGTCAGTGCGAGCTGTGAGATCGTGCTGCTCGGCGTCGGCGTCACTGTCGCCACCACCTGCTTCGACAAGGTGCCGCCGAAGGTCGCCTGAAAGCTCGCCATGAATTTATCGTAATCGGCGGGGTCGACATAGATATGGGTAGTATCGTATTGCGGACCGACGGCGAAATTGGTCTGCGCCGCCGCCGTACCGGCCAACATGCAGAAGAGACCACCAATGCCGGCACCGACGATTTCGGCTCGGATCGAGTTGCGCATCATTGTCACCTTATACACTTACGTCTTCACCCATCCCGGCCCACCGCCGGGCGTTATCCGGCAGAGGTCAATCGAAGCGTTTTGACAGAAGGGAGCATGCGCTGTCTTGACCGCGAATGCCGTCCTTTGTGCAAACGTGATATCCGTCCGCGACCGCTAATTCCTGTTGGCGCGCCGCCAGGCGCCAGGGCTCGTGCCCGTCACTTGCGTGAATGTCCGGGTGAAATGGCTCTGTTCGGCAAAGCCACAGCTTTGCGCCACCTCCGCCAGCGTCTCATCGGAATCCGAGAGCTTGCGGATGGCCAGCTTGACCCGCTCCTGAATGATCCATTGCCGGGGCGAAAGACCGGTCGAGGCGCGGAAGGCGCGGGAGAAATGGCCCTTCGACAAATTCACCAATTCCGCCAGATCCGCGACGCTGTGGTCGCGGCGCAGATCGGCCTCAACCATCGCCGTGACCTTGCGCACCTGCCAGGGCGCCAATCCATTGACCACCAAGATCGGCGGCTCCGCCATCAGCACTTTGTCGATCGCGGCATCCGGCATCACGGGGCCCC
>DATMUQ010000398.1:0-5541 GCA_035563795.1 Terriglobales bacterium
CTCCGGTCTTGGCAATGGCACCACCTCGGTGGATCTCTCGGGTCTGACCGATGGGCCGATCACGGCCGCGATCAGCGCCACCGACACCGCCGGCAACCATGCCGATGGCAGTGGTGACAGCAGCACCAAGGACACCACGGCCGATGCCGCTCCAACGGCGGCCGTGGTGATCAATGATGGCGACGGCTATATCAACAACACGGAGAAGGCGGCGGTCAGCTACACCGTCTCCGGCATCGACAGTGATGCGACGGCGACAGTGATCTTCTCGGATGGCAATCCGGCGCACAATGTGGTCGTCTCCGGTCTCGGCAATGGTTCCACCACGGTCAACCTGTCCGGCCTGACCGACGGCACCGTCACCGCCAGCATCTCGGTCAGTGATATCGCCGGCAACAGCGCCACCGGGACGGGCGACAGCAGCGTCAAGGACACCACGGCCGATGCCGTCCCGACGGCGGCGGTGGTGATCAATGATGGCGACGGCTATATCAACAACACGGAGAAGACGGCGGTCAGCTACACGGTCTCGGGCATCGACTCTGACGCCACGGCGACAGTGACCTTCTCGGACGGCAACCCGGCGCACAATGTGGTGGTCTCGGGTCTTGGCAACGGTTCCACCACGGTCAACCTGTCCGGCCTGACCGACGGCACCGTCACCGCCAGCATCTCGGTCAGCGATATTGCCGGCAACAGTGCCACCGGTACCGGTGACACCAGCGTCAAGGACACCACGGCGCCGATAATCTCTATCGGTTCGATCACCGGTGATAATATTATCAGCAGTAGTGAGGCTGCGGCAGGGTTTGCTATTGGTGGCACGACGACGGGTGCCGAAAGTACGCAGACAGTGACCGTGAAGATTGTCAATAGTTCCAACACGGTCGTGGATACATATACGACGGCGGCTGGTGGTGGTACGTGGTCTGTCAATGTCACTAAGGCGCAGGCTCAGGCGCTTGCAGACGGTAGTTATACAGTGAAAGCCGACGTCGCAGATATAGCCGGCAACTCGGCAATAGAGGCCACGCAATCCCTTAAAGTAGATGAAACGAGTCCATTTGCACAAACACCGGCTCAGGTCAGCGTGACCAACAACGATAGAACGGTTGTGTTGACATTCAACGAGAAGCTGACGGCCGGCACTTTTACCGCAGCAGATTTAACTGCTAGCTCGGGAACAATCACTTCAGTTGCAACCAGTGATAATCAGACGTTTACGATTACAATTCAAAACGTTACGGGAAATACCAAGACGCTGACAGTACTTGCAGGCGGATACACGGATTTAGATGGAAATACCGGCCTTGCGTCGAATTCTATCGATATCAAGACTGCAGGCACGATCGCTTTTCCGGCTGGCGTGGCTGGTAGTCCCATTAACCTCGCGCTTCTGGCGCCTCAATTGGCATCGAGTAACCCGATCACCGTCAAGGTTTCCGGCGTTCCGTCGGATTGGACGTTGAATCAAGGTACCAATCTGGGTGGTGGCATCTGGATAATACAGCAGGCTGACCTTGCCTCATTAGAAGTGACAACGGCATCTACATTCGCAGGTGCAGTGGTTCTCAATATTGAGGAAAGTTGGACCAACTCGGATGGTTCAAGTGGCGTGCACCTTGTCGACGATAACGTCGAAGCCTATGGTGCCGGCTCGCCGATCTATGCCTGGTCGGGTGACGATACGCTGACCGGATCGGCCGGCAAGGACAGCTTTGTCTTTGCCAACCCGATTGGCAACGATGTCATCCAGCACTTCGATGTCGGGATGGATCAGGTCGATCTCGTTGGCTTTGGCATCGCCGATTTCACGGCACTGCAGGGCCATATCGCCAATGATGCCAATGGTAATGCGGTGATCACGCTCGGCGATGGCGAGACCATCACCATCGACGGCGTCGATGCCGGCCAGTTGACGGCAGGCAATTTCGCCTTCGACCAGGAGCCGGTGATGCACAATGGCGGCACCCTGGCGATCAGCGACGGCGCCTTCATGCCGGTCAGTGGTGTGATCGACAATACCGGTGTCATCCAGCTCAACTCCACCGGCAATGAGACCGATCTCGAGATCATCCAGCATGGGGCGACCCTGCAGGGTGGCGGGCAGGTCGTGCTCTCCGACGATAGCCACAACACCATCTATGGCAGCACCGCGGACACGCTGCTGCACAATGTCGACAATACCATCTCCGGCGCCGGCAATATCGGTGGCGGCTCACTGACCCTGGTCAATGACGGCAGCATCGTCGCCGATGGCACCCATGCGCTGACCATCGATACCGGCACCAATCACATCACCAATACCGGCACGCTGGAAGCCACCGGCAGCGGCGGCCTCGTCATCGACAGCCCGCTCGATAATAGCGGGACACTCTGGGCCAATGGCGGCAATGTGACGGTGAACGGCGATGTCAGCGGCAGCGGTCATGCCCAGGTGAGCGGCACCGCGATGCTGGATTTCGGCGGCAGCACCCAGCAGGACATCAACCTCGACAGCGATGCCGTCGGTACCCTGAAGCTCGATCATGCGGAAAGCTATAAGGGGACGGTGTCCGGCCTCGATGCCAATGACGTCCTGGATCTTGGCGATGTCGCCTTCGGCAGCAATACCAATGTCAGCTATGCCGCGAACGAAGCCGGGAATGGCGGCGTGCTGTCGGTGACTGACGGCGTCCATACGGCGCAGATCGGCCTGAGCGGCCAGTATGCGGCGGCCGGCTTCCAGGCGGGCGGGGACCATGATCTGGGCACCACCATCACCTTTCACCCGGAACTGGTGACGGCCTGAGGCTGACGGCAGCTTCCCGGCACATGCCTGATGCCCCTCCATTGCGCGACCCGATTTGCGGTCGTGCGATGGAGGGCCGCTCTCTATATCTGAGCGTGCTGTCGGAACGTGATGCCGTGGTTGCCCCCAGTCCATCACAAGTCCATCACATTTTGTTCCGCCTAACAGATGCCGGTCCCGTGCCGGTTGACCGGATGAGGATTGTTTTGTAAAACGATTTACATAAAACGATTTAACAAAGAATAGTAAGAGCTTCCGGGGAGGGTCCGGCGGAAACGCCGGGCGCATGTCATGCGGACACGCAAACCACCGACCATGACCGATGTGGCGAAGCGGGCCGGGGTCTCTCCGGCGACCGTGTCCAATGTGCTGGCCGGCCGCAAGGCGGTCGATCCAGATCTCGTTGCCCGGGTCAGGCAGGCGGCTGCCGAACTGGACTACCAGATCGACCGGGCTGCCTCGCATCTGCGCGGTGGCAAGTCGCGCGTCATCGGCATCCTCGTTCCCAGCCTGGAAAACACCTTCTTCACTTCGCTGATCGCGGCGGTCGAACGGCAGCTCCAGGAAGAGGGCTATGACATCTTGGTCGCCAGTGCCAATGACGATGAAGGGGTGGAGCGGCGGCGGCTTGCCGCCTTGCTCTCCTGGCGGCCGGCGGGTATCATCATCGTTCCGGCACATGACAGTTTCCCCAATCGCGATCTCCTCGACGCGGCTGCATTGCCTTACGTCGTGCTCGACCGGGTCGGCACCGATCTGCAGGCCGATGTTGTTGCCATCGATAATGTCCAGGCCGGGCGAGACGCGGCGACCCATCTGATTAATCTCGGGCATCGCGACATCTGGGTCGTTGCTTCTGCCTTGAAACTGCTGAACATCCGCCAGCGCTGCGACGGCGTGCAGCTTGCTTGCCGGGAGGCGGGGGTGAAGCTGCCGAAGCTCATCGAAGTCGGCATGACCTTCGAGGCTGTGGCGGAGAGCCTGGAAGGCCAGTTCGAGACCAGCGGCCGGCCGGGCGCGGTGATCGCGTTGACCAATTTCGCCACCATGGCGGTGCTCGCGGCTTTCTCCAAGAACCAGATCGGCGTGCCGGCGGAGATCTCGCTGGTCGGCTTCGACGATTATGCCTGGATGTCCGCCTCGAATCCCTCGATCACGGCGATC
Source organism: Terriglobales bacterium (assembly GCA_035563795.1). Taxonomy (GTDB): domain Bacteria; phylum Pseudomonadota; class Alphaproteobacteria; order Dongiales; family Dongiaceae; genus Dongia_B. The sequence goes on from DATMUQ010000398.1 coordinate 3,956, forward strand.
CGCCAGCCTGTCAACGGCATGGGTGCCGCCGCCTGGAACTGCCTGCAACGACGCATTGCGGGCGATGATGCCGCACCGACACGTCGCGAGCTGACGGCGCATCTCAAGATTCGCCAGTCGACCCGGGCAGTGCCGCTGCCGATCGATATCACCCAGCGGCAATAGCTGCGAAGCAGGCATCCCTTGCCGGCAAGCTGCAATCCGAAACCGGTGGAGAATGTCATGAACAAGCTTGGCGTACATGCCTTGGTCTGGGTCGGCGGCTGGAGCCATGACGAATGCACGAGAGCCATCGAGCAGACGGCTGAGCTCGGCTATGACCTCATCGAGATCGCCGCGCTCGAGCCGAAATCCTTCGATGCGGCCTTCACGCGCAAGGTGCTGGAGCGCAACAAGCTCGGCATCACCATGTCGCTGGGGCTCGACGATGCCTGCGATATTTCCAGCACCGATCCCGAAAGAGTGAAGCGCGGCGAGCAGAAACTGCGTGACGCCCTGGCCTTGGGGCGCGATGTCGGCGCCACCCATATGTGCGGCATTCTCTATTCCGGCTTCCAGAAATATTCCGTGCCACCCACGGAGAAGGGCATGGCCCATTCCGTCGAGGTCTTGCAGCGGCTCTGCGCCGAGGCGGCGAAGAGCAACATCACCATCGGCCTCGAAGTGGTGAACCGCTATGAGAGTAATGTGTTGAACACGGCGGCTCAGGCGGTCGAATTCTGCCGGCGCATCGGTGCCGCCAATTGCAAGGTCCATCTCGATACCTATCATATGAATATCGAGGAGTCGGACATCGAGGCGGCGATCCGCCAGACCGGTGACTATCTCGGCTATTTCCATATCGGCGAGAGCAATCGCGGCTATCTCGGTGCCGGCTCGATCGATTTCGACAAGATCTTCCGCGGCCTCGCGCAGATCGGTTATACTGGTCCAATCACGTTTGAATCCTTCTCTTCCGCCGTGGTCAACCAGCAGCTCTCCGGCATCCTGGCGATCTGGCGCAATCTCTGGGACGATGGTTTCGATCTTGCCCGCCATGCCAAAGCCTTCATCGAAGCCAATCTGCGGTCCGCCCATGAAGCCCATGCCCGCAGCCAGAAGGGCTTCGGCTGAGACGCAGGACATGATCGCATGGCGGCGGCTCTGAGCATGGCCGGTCCCAGCTATCTCGGCCTCGATCTCGGCACCTCGGCTCTCAAGGCGATCCTGGTCGACGACGCGCAGCGCGTGCTGGCGGCATCCAGCGTGCCCATCGCCACATCGCGTCCACAGCCTTTGTGGTCCGAGCAGGCGCCCGACGACTGGTGGCGTGCGGCGGAACAGGCGGTGGCGGCGCTGCGGCGCCAGGATGCGGACGCGTTCCGCCAGCTGGTAGCGATCGGTCTCTCCGGGCAGATGCATGGCGCCGTCGCCATCGGCCGCGACGACCGGCCACTGCGACCGGCCATCTTGTGGAATGACGGACGCGCGACAGCGGAATGCGCTGCCTTGCATGCCGCGGTGCCGGATCTCGCCGCGCTGGCCGGCGCCCAGGCGGTGCCGGGCTATACCGCGCCGAAAATGCTGTGGCTGCAGAAGCACGAGCC
>DATMUQ010000399.1:0-2276 GCA_035563795.1 Terriglobales bacterium
AAATCCTCCCGTGTCCGTCTGTTCGCGGATTTGAGGGGACTGTCTGATGAGGAAAAAGCCAGGTCAAGCGGCAAGGGCAGGCCGCTCTTTAGCTGGTGAGAAGCCTCAGGTTGGCGGAGGTGAGTGCATATAGCTCTGCACCAGCGATCCGGCGATCAGCCGCCAGCCATCCACCAGCACAAAGAAGATCAGCTTGAAGGGGAGTGAGATGATCACCGGTGGCAGCATCATCATGCCCATGCTCATCAGGATCGAGGCCACCGCCATGTCGATGATCAGAAAGGGCACGAAAATCAGAAAGCCGATCTCGAAGGCGCGCTTCAATTCCGACAGCATGAAGGCCGGCGCCAGGGTGGTCACCGCGACCTGTGCGGGATCGCTGGTGGGCTTCTGCTTGGCCATGTCGGAAAACAGCTTCAGGTCGGCGTCGCGCACATGCGCCAGCATGAATTTCTTCATCGGCACCAGCGCCTGGGTAAAGCCCTGCTCGGTGGTGACCTGATTGTTCATCATCGGCTGGATGCCCTGGTGGTAGGCATCCGTCAGGGTCGGCGTCATCACGAACAAAGTCAGGAACATGGCCAGCGACACGATCACGCTGTTGGGCGGGGATTGTTGCAAACCCAGGGCCGTTCGCAGCAGGGACAGCACCACCACGATGCGCACAAAGCTGGTCATCATGATGATGATCGAGGGCGCGATCGACAGCACCGTGACCAGCGCCACAATCTGCAGCATGCGGTCGGTGAAAAGGCCGCTGCCGTTCAGATCGATGGAAAGACCGCCATTGGCGGGGGTGTTGCTGGCGGCGCTGGCCTGGGCGGCGACGGCAGATGGGGAATTGGGCGGCGTCATGCGCAGCTGCTGGGCAAAAGCTGCGTGCGGCAGGCACAGGCCCAGGATCAGCAGGAACGGCAGGATGCGCTTGAGCAGGGTCACGGCGTGCTCGCGGGCGTTATCTGCGGTGTCTGGACAGGAATGCCGTTCTCGATGACGGTCGCGCCTTCCGGTCCTGACAGGATCAGATGCTCGACGCCATCGCGGCGCAGGATGATCAGCCGCTGGCGCGGCCCCACCAGCAGCGTCTCCACCACTTGCAGGCGCTTGATGCTCGCGGCCCTGGTGACGCCGGGAACGCCAAAGCGCCGTGCCAGAAGGCCGGCGCCGCCGACCATGGCCAGCACCAGAAGCAGGGCGCCGAAATAACGAAGAACATCGAGGAATTCCATGACGCGATTAACAGGCATCAACCTTAATCGCGGGTTAAGGCGCGGCAGATCATGCCCGGCAAAAATTGCGCGTTGTTAAGCCGTGCTTAAGCATGCGGGGCGCAGTCTCGGATCGAATTCAGGGCTAACAAAAGGTTACCGCGATGGACATGCAGAATTTGCCGCTACTTTCGCTGCTGCGCGAACGCATGACCTGGCTCAACCAGCGCCAGGATGTGCTGTCGCAGAACGTCGCCAATGCCGACACGCCCCGCTATGTGGCGCGCGATCTCAAGCCGCTCGATTTCGACCGGATGGTGGGCGCCTCCGCCGGCACCAAAATGATGACCACCAATGCGCGTCACATCGCCATCTCTTCCCTGCGTGGCGGCAAGTTCGAGGATCACGAGACCCCGGACCAGGAATCCGACCCCAACGGCAATGCGGTGTCGCTGGAAGTGGAAATGATCAAGGTGGCCGATACCCAGGCCCAATATCAGGCCGCCGCCAATCTCTACGCCAAGGCCGTGACCATGATGAAGACGGCGATCGGCCATTGATCGGCATCTCTAGAAACAGGAGAGTATGATGGACTTCTCGAAATCCATGTCAGTTGCCGCCTCCGGCATGCGCGCCCAGACCGAGCGCATGAAGACGATTTCGGAGAATATCGCCAACGCCAATTCCACCTCGCCCATCAAGGGCGCCGATCCCTATCGCCGCAAGATCGCGACCATCAAGCCGGATTTCGACCGCGAGCTGGACGCCACCATGGTCAAGGCCGGCAAGCCCATCCTCGACAAGGGCGAGTTCCGTAGCCAGTACGATCCGGGCAATCCCAATGCCGACAAGCAGGGTTATGTGAAGCTGCCCAATGTCGACAGCCTGGTGGAGATCATGGACATGCGCGAGGCGCAGCGCTCCTACGAAGCCGATCTGTCGGTGATGGAATCGACCAAGCAGATGCTGGCGAAGACCGTCGATCTTCTGAATAAGTGACCCCCTCCGGTTTCAGCTTCCGCTCGGCGGCAATAGCCGCCTTCGCTCGCTGAAACCACCTCCCCCTTG
>DATMUQ010000400.1:0-7216 GCA_035563795.1 Terriglobales bacterium
CTTCGTCGCCGCCCCGGCCTCCTGCTCTCGCAGGATCCCGATAATCTGCTCTTCCGTGAACCTTGATCGCTTCATCGTCCGTCTCCTTCTTCAAGGACGGACTCTACCCAAAAATGGAGGAGTTTGCGGGGCTCAGGTCACAGCATTTCGACTGCTTCTGCATGCAGAGATAGAGGAATATCTCGAGCGAAAAGCTAAGGAATATGTCGAGCGGCTCAGAAATATAATTAAAACTCCGCTGAAGATTAGAGAGCATCTCCACCTTTATGCCATGGCCAGTTTGCTAAACCATTCTTTACCTTTCGAAAGTCCTTTCAATGAAAAGAGATTTCTAGATGCGGTAAAAGATCTTCTAAAAGAAGCCGATAGGCATCTCGATAATAACAACGGAATCAAGGCCTCCTCGTTTATCTATTTGTCAGTTATCGCAGGTAAGTCGGTCGATGATATAGATGGCAGCCTTGCCGACAAATTGACACAATATGGCCGAGATCGCGGCTCTGTTGCTCATCGGAGCGTGCGCCGCGTTACGACGATTGAGACGCCGTCGACGGAGCAAAGAAGAGCCAGAGAAATATTGGAGGCTCTTAAACTATACTATAGCGAGCCGTAGTTACGAAGCTTGGCGCTTGGCCGCGGCGACGAACAGGCCAAGGCCGATCATGGTGGTGCCGGAGGCTTGGCTGAGACGCCGCTGGGCCTGGGGCCGGCGGCGCAGATAGCGCCCCAGCGGCGAGGCCGCCACGCAGGCGACGATATCGGCGCTGCTGTTGAAGGTGACGACGATCAGCCCCAGCAGGATCAGGCGCGGCGCCAGAGCTGCCCCGTCCAAGGCGACGAATTGCGGCAGCAAGGCCAGGAAGAAGAGTGCCGTCTTCGGATTGAGCGCCTCGGTGAAAAAGCCGTCGCGGATCGCCGGCCAGGTCGGCTTCGGCGGTTGTGCGGTCAAGGTATCAGGCAGGATCGCCGCCTCATCGCGCCGCGCCGCCAGGATCTGCTTTACGCCGAGAAAGATCAGATAGAAGGCGCCGACCCATTTCAGCACCGCGAAAGCGGTGGCCGAGGTCGCCAGGATCACCGACAGGCCGAAAGCCGCGGCGACCACATGGACGAGCCCGCCCAAAGCCGTGCCGAGGGTCGAGAGTAATCCGTCGCGCGCACCTGCCTGCAACGTGCGCGCCAGCACGTAGAGCATGCCGGGCCCGGGAATCGCCGCCAGCACGAAAGCCGCGATCAGGAAAGCCTGCCAGTGGATGCCGGAAAGGATGCCGTGGATCATATCTACCTCGCTGATCCTGCCAGCATGGCGAGATCACGGCATGCGGGCCAGGGCCGGAACGCTGCGCCCCGGGAGTCCAATTCCACGCGTATTCTATGTCGGGGGCGTCGAAAAAAGATGCCCGGCTGGTCTTGCGACCGGCCGGGCAGTCAGGCACCTAACGGAGTACTGGAACTGCCGGACGCTATTGTTCGAAGACCAATGTCCGGGAACTGCGTCCGCTTGTTTCCCCTATACGCATACGCGATCAGTGCAACTCGGCGCGCAGCTGTTGCCGCAGATAGTCGATCGGCAGCAGCTGCCCCTCGCGCTGGATGCACCAGAATTGCCAGCCATTGCAGGCTGGCGCCCCCTGAACGGCTGCGCCCACTTGGTGGATCGAGCCGCGGTGGTCGGCAGAAATCAAAGTGCCATCGGCGCGGACTTTGGCGGTCCAGCGGCCGTTGAGGCTGTGGAGAATCTCACCCGGCGGCAGCAGGCCGCGTTCGATCAGCCAGCCGAACGGGATGCGCGGTTCCTCGCGCTTCGAGGGCGTGTGCAGCAGGCTTTCATCGGCGATCTGTTGCACGGCGGCGATGCGCTTCTTGGCCAGCGCAATGTATTTTTCATCGCGCTCGAGGCCGATCCAGTGGCGGCCGAGACGCTTGGCGACGGCACCTGTCGTACCGCTGCCGAAGAAAGGATCGAGCACCACGTCGCCGGGCTTGGTCGAGGCCATGATCACCCGGTGCAGCAGGGCTTCCGGCTTCTGCGTCGGATGGCCCTTATTGCCGGCTTCGTCCTTGATGCGCTCGTTGCCGGTGCAGATCGGCAGCAGCCAGTCGCTGCGCATCTGCAGATCGTCATTGAGGGCCTTCATGGACTCGTAATTGAAGAGGTGCCGGCTGTCCTTCGACTTTGAGCACCAGATCATCGTCTCATGGGCATTGGTGAAGCGCCGGCCGCGAAAATTCGGCATCGGGTTGGTCTTGCGCCAGACCACGTCATTCAGCATCCAGTAGCCGAGATCCTGCAGCTTCGACCCGACCCGGAAGATGTTGTGGTAGGAGCCGATCACCCAGATGGTGCCGTCATCCTTGAGGAGCCGCCGCGCCGCCTTCAGCCAGCCTTCGGTGAAGCTGTCATAGGTGGCGAAATCGGCGAACTTATCCCAGTCGTCATCCACCGCATCGACCTTGCTGTTATTCGGCCGATGCAACTCTCCCTCGAGTTGCAGATTGTAGGGCGGGTCCGCGAAAATCATGTCGACCGAGCCGGCGGGCAGGGCATTCATGGCGGAAATGCAGTCGCCCCGCAGGATGCTGTCCAGCGGCAAAGTGGGGGCGGAGGATTTCGGCTGCGTCTTTTTCATGCGCCGATCCTGAGTCAGGCGACTCGGCAAGTCAAGCGCAAAAAGTTATAAGAGTCAGTCTGTTATGCTAAGACTCTGAGATATAGGTCTAAAAGATTTTCGGTGATGTTCGGTGACCCCATGGGTGGCAATGGCAGCCAGATGGGCCTCGGTTCCATAGCCCGCATTGGTCTCCCACCCATATACTGTGTGCTGCTGTGCAAGCTCCCACATGATCTTGTCGCGCACTACTTTTGCGATAATTGAGGCGGCGGCAATCGAGAGGGAGAGTGCATCGCCACCGACCAGGCATTGGGTTTCGCAGGAAAGTTTCGGCGGGCGGTTGCCATCGATGAGGGCGACATGAGGTGCGAGCGGCAGCTGCTCGACTGCCCGGCGCATGGCGAGGAAGGTCGCCTGCAGGATGTTGATCTCGTCGATTTCGGCAACACTGGCCTCGCCGATCCCATAGCTGACGGCATCGCGCAGGGCGTCATGCAGCTCCTGCCGGATCTTGGCGGTCAGCTTCTTGGAATCGTCGATCCGGCGGGCGAGTTTGCGGTTGAGCTTGGCGGGATCGATGACGACGGCACAGGCGACGACTGGGCCGGCTAGAGGCCCGCGCCCAACCTCGTCGATGCCACAGACGATGCGCCCACCCGTCAGATTGGGCAGCAGACCCAACGCCCGTTCATGCAAAAGATCCGGCATGTTGCCGCCGCTTATTGCCAGTGGTCGTAGAAGTCGAAGTAATCCTTGAGCTTATCATAGGGCAGGCCGAGCGCATCGCAGAGTGCGGCATCATTGACCTTGGTCTTGCGCTGCAGCTCGCGCATGCCCATGAAGTAATCATGCGCGGCATCCTGCAGCACATTGGCTGATTTCTCCGCCGCCGCCTTCTGGTCGCCGGTGGCCTTGTCGGCCGCATCCATGGCCTTCAGCGACTGCAGATTGATCAGCAACCAGGATTGCGCCTCCAGGCCGAGGCGATAGGCATCCGGCTGGCCCTTCACCGTCGGCGCCTTGGCATGCTTGCCGATGCAGGAACGGAACGCGTCGAAGGTGGCCTTGTTGCCCTGGGGCAGGCAGGCCGTGCCGTCCGTCGCCCCCTTATTGATGGCGTCGCTCACCGGCTTGCTGAGCGAGGCCGCCATCGCAGCGGAGGACAGGGCGGCAAGCGGCAGGGCAGACAGGCCCAGCAAGAAGGCGGGAAAAAGCAGGCGGCGCATCGGCTCGGACTCGCTGTAACTGAGGATCTGGATGACCCGCAGCCTTGCCCGATTCAGCCGGTCAGCGCAACCTTGCTGACGGTCTGGAGGAGGGCGTTCTATCGCGACTCAAAGGCAATCCAGAACGGGCGCCAAGTACTGCCTGGAGCCAGTGCCGCCTGGAATTAATCAGTCTCTGGAAGAGCAGCGAACAGGTCCGGCTGGGTGGTGGTGCCCAGCGGCGGCTGGAAACGCGAGAGATCGAGCCGCCAGTCGCGGCCGCCGACGCCGAGGCGCTTGGCGATCTGTTCGACACGCTGCTTGATCAATTCGGCATAGGGGCCATCGCCCCGCATGCGCGCGCCGAAGGCGCTGGTATAGATCTGGCCGCCATGGCATTCGCGCATCAAGTTGAGCACGTGATTGGCCCGATCGGGATAATGCGCCTGCAGCCATTCCTCGAACAGCCCTTTGATCTCCAAAGGCAGGCGCAGCAGGATCCAGTTGACACCGCGTGCACCGGCTTTGACGGCAGCGCCGATGATCGCCTCGATCTCGACATCAGTGAGGCCAGGAATGATCGGCGCCACCGAGACACTGACGGGGATGCCGGCCGCTGTCAGTTCCTTGATCGCGGCGATCCGGCGATGCGGCGCACTGGCGCGCGGCTCCAAGGTGCGGGCGAGTTCGGCATTGAGCGTCGTCACTGACATTGCCACATGCACCAGGCGTCGCCTGGCGAGCGTGGTGAGGAGATCGAGATCGCGCAGGATATTGGCGGATTTGGTGGTGATGCCGATCGGGTGCTGGAAGTCCAGCATCACCTGCAGGATGCTGCGCATGATGCGATAGCGCCGCTCGATCGGCTGATAGGGATCGGTATTGGTGCCGAGTGCAATCAGCTGCGGCCGATAGCCGGGGCGGCGCAATTCCTTTTCCAACAGCTTGGCGGCGTCGGGCTTGTAATAGAGCCGGCTCTCGAAATCGAGGCCCGGCGAATGGCCGAGATAGGCATGGGTCGGGCGGGCAAAGCAGTAGATGCAGCCGTGCTCACAGCCACGATACGGGTTGATCGACTGATTGAAAGGAATATCCGGCGAGTCATTGCGGGCGATGATCGACTTCGTCGTATCGAGGCTGACCGTGGTCCGCAGCGGCGGCAAATCGCTCTCTTCATCCTGGATCAGCCAGCCATCATCCTCCAGCGGCCGGTCGCCGGGCTCGAAACGGCCGGGGCGATTGGTGACCGCGCCGCGTCCCTTGCGCGCCTGGGCAGGCAAGGTGGTATCGGGCTGCGGCGCCAGATCGCCGAAATCGAAGCAGGTATTGGCGGGGCGTTTCAGGGGACTCATGATGCCGAAATCTTGGCACCAAAATGAGAACAAATAAAGAACAAAAATCAGTCCTGCCCATGAACCGCCGCATATGAATTGCTGGGAGCGATAGCGATAGCCAATAGCGATCGACGGCACGGCGGCATTTAGGCATCACACCAGGGCCCGGCTCAATACCATGCTGCGCGGCGCGAAGCCGGCGGCATTGTAGAAATCCATCGCCGAAATGTTGAAGGCATAGACATTGAGCTCGATGGCTGTTGCTGCCTGTTCCGAGGCCCAGTGCTCAGCGGCATGCAACAGGGCATAGCCGATCCCCTGGCCGCGCGCCTGGCGGCCGACGATCAGTTCCTCGATCCTGACCACCCGTGACGAGCGATGGGCGCGGCCCTCGCCGGTCTCCTTCAACTCGGCACGGACCAGACCGACCAGCATGCGGTTCGCCTGATAGCCGCGGAGAAAGATCGCCGGATCGTCCAGGCGCTGCCGGAAGTCGGCATCGCTGACGCGGGCGTCGGCCGGCGGCTTGATCAGTGCCGGCAGGGCTTCGTGATGCAGCATGTCCAGTTCCGCCACGAGGAAATCGTGGGCGCGCCGATCGCTCGGCCGCAAGGGCCGGATGGCGGGGTTAGGATGATCGGTAGGTTTAAGCATCGTCGGGTCTCCGTATCTGGCCGGGAGGCCGGAGACCGCTTCTTCTGCACTATGTCGCCGACCTCGCGGCGGCTTCAAGTGTCAGATCATGACCAATCGCGCCGCCCTATTTGGACGACGTAAAATAACGCTGGCGGTGGCGAAGCGTCTGGGTCATGGGCAAACGATACCCATGACCGCCGGTGGGAGTCAATGCGCGAGCGGCAGCCAGGCATTCATCGACAACTCGCTCCGACCGATCCAGTCCGGCCAGCCATCGCCTCAGCGCGGATCGAACGCGACTTCAATCCGATTGCCGCTCGGCTCGGCGAACATGCAATGGATTTTGGGGCCTTTGCCGGACAGTTCCGGGGCGAATTCCACCACCACGCCGGGCCAACGGGAGATCTTATCAAAGACCGATCGCAAATCCGCCTCGCTCGCCACTTTGAAGGCAAGGTGATGAAGGCCGATATTGTTACGGCGATCGAAGCCGATCGCGGTGGTGGGATTGCTCACCTGCCAGAGGGTGATCATGGTGACACCATCGCTGACGAAAGCAGCTGGGTAGGATTCCCGCTCGCCGATCAGCTTGAAGTTGAGGCAGTCGGTGAAAAAAGCGCGTGTGGCGGCGAGATCCTTGACCGCGAGACCGACATGGTCGACTCCTCGTGTCAATGGCCCCGGTGTCGATGACTCACCGCTCATCTGTCAGTCTCCGTGAGTTTGCCACTGTATGGGTGATCTGAAGATAGGCGATCTCGACTGTCAATGTCGTTCCATCGCCGATCGCTGGTGAAGTCTCGTTCAACGCCATTCGGCCAAGCGCCGTGCATGAAGATGAGGTGCGCTCGCCGGATCAGTGCCTGTTGAATAAAGAGCGCCTGTTCAGCCGGCAACCCACGGTCAATGATACGCGACGTGACGGTGGTCTGGGACAGAGGTTAGATCAGGCGTAATCCTTTGGGGAGACTCTGGGAGGCCGTCACCGACTCATGTGATGGATATGTCTTGTTGCCGGGCGAGCTTAACCGAACGGTGCGTCGATGCTGTGCTGCGGCTGGGTGAACCAGGCGGCCCCCGTCTCGGTGACATACATGTGGTCCTCGAGGCGGACACCGAATTTGTCCGGCACCACGATCATTGGCTCGTTGGAGAAGCACATGCCGGGGGCAAGGGCGGTCTTTTCGCCGCGCACCAGATAAGGCGCCTCGTGGATGGCAAGGCCGATGCCATGGCCGGTGCGATGCGGCAGGCCGGGCAGTTGATAATCCGGGCCGAGGCCACCTTTGGCCAGCACCGCGCGGGCGGCGTCATCGGCGACGTGACAGGGCAGGCCAGGCTTGATGGCGTCAAAGGCGGCCGCCTGGGCCTCGTGTTCGAGGTCCCAGATGCGCTTCTGCTCAGCTGTCGCATTGCCGAAGATATAGGT
>DATMUQ010000401.1:0-12303 GCA_035563795.1 Terriglobales bacterium
GGTAAGCGCATACATCGCCGTTCCGGCCGTGACGACCAGTGAGCCCTCCTCGTCAGACATATCGTCGGGAATCGCGACCAGCGTATTAATGTTGTTGACTTGATATTCGCAGAAGGCGCCGTCGGTGGTGAAGCCGTTGGCGCGGTGGCCCTTGTCGACGTCGCCGTAATTGAGACCGTAGTTGTGGCACGAGGTGTACATCCCCTCGCGGCAACGCTTGCATTGGCCGCAGCCGGCGTGGATTTCGACCGCTACCCGCTGACCGATCCTGTACTCGTCAACGCCAGGGCCAAGTGCGACGACCGTGCCCATGTACTCGTGGCCGGGCGTGAAGTTCTTATTGAAAGGCAGCTCGCCTTCAATCATGCCCGGCGGGCCCTGGTAGATGACCTCCAGATCGGTCGCGCAAATCGCGGCGGCGTCGATGCGCACCAGCACCTCCGCGCGCTTTGGTACCGGCACCGGCTTATTCTTGAGCGTGAGCTCGCCGGGATTGCCGAGCACCCAGGCTTTCATTGTGTCCAAGATCGGAAATTCCTTGCTAACCTTCACTCCGGCCGGCGCGTACATGTTATCCTCCAGCGCAAGAAGTATCGCGTATCGGCGCTTCAGGCCGTTGAGGAAGATCAATTCCTCGGCTGCGACAACAGCGGAGTACCACCGCCAATGGCGAGCAGCATGCTCCGTTTAGATTTAAGTTTAGGCCTGTAACGGGCTGGCCAACGTTTTCGGGCCGATGCATTCGGCGGACCGAGCGCTGGTGACGGCAGATATCTCGTTACGCGTTAGCACCAGATGCGCCCTGCTTGCCCGCGGGGCCGGTTAGCCAAGCCGAACCAGACCTGCGCCGTCTGGGAAGCGCTGCCGCTGTCATCGATGTGCCCCTTGTGCCGACACGTTGTGCCGACACCAAGGCCGGGCACACCCGGCTATCTGGCCGGCTTGGCAAACCCCAATTCGATTTCCAAAGCGCCGCAGAGCATTTGACCCAAGGTAATATGCATTTCCTGGATGCGGGCCGTAACATCTGACGGCACCACCAGCAAATGATCGGCCAGTCCCACCAGGGCGCCGCCGCCCTTCCCGCCAAGCGCCGCCGTGATGAGTTGCATGGCCTTCGCCTGCTTCAAGGCGGCAATAATGTTCGGGCTTCTGCCGGAGGTCGAGATGGCGATAGCGATATCGCCAGGCCGACCCAAAGCCTCGATCTGGCGCGCGAAGATGCGCTCGAAGCCGAGGTCGTTGCCGGCGGCGGTAAGTGCGGACGTGTCGGTGGTCAAAGCGATCGCGGCAATGGCGGCACGGTCGGTTACGTACCGGATGGTCAGTTCGGTCGCGAGATGCTGGGCATCGGCGGCGCTGCCGCCGTTTCCAAAAAACAACAGCTTGCCGCCGCCACGGATTGCCTTAGCGCAAGTCGCCACAAGATCGGCAAAGGCTCCTGCCAATGCGGTCTCGGTGCGCCGCGCCGTATCGTGATGCTCGGCAAACTCGGCCTCGAAAAATGCCGCAAGATCCATAATCCGCCCCTAAGCCGCCTCACCGCGGAATTCGGGCACCGCGTCGCGCAGTACATTGTAGATGACCGCCCGCTCGTTGCGCGCCAGGCCCTGCTCCAGCAGCGCCACCCAGGCGCGGATCGCTTCCAGCGAAGGCTGTACTGGCTTGGTGGCGACAATACCGGGAATGCCGATCTCGCTGGTCTCTTCCTCGCGGGCGAACAAGATCTCATGCAGACGCTCGCCGGGGCGAATGCCGGTGAAAGTGATTTGGATATCCCGCCCGGGCTCGAGCCCGCTCAGCCGGATGATGCGCTCGGCAAGGTCGATGATCTTCACGGGCTGCCCCATGTTGAGCACGTAGACCGAAACGTCGCCGCTCTCCGGCCCGAGCGCGTGGGTCGCCGCCGTGATGACCAGATCGCAGGCTTCGAGGATGGTCATGAAATACCGAACCATGTCCGGGTGCGTAACGGTAACTGGACCGCCCGCTTCAATCTGGGCCTTGAACTTCGGCACCACCGAGCCGTTCGAGGCGAGCACGTTGCCGAAGCGTACCGAAATCATGCGCGTAAAGCTTCTTCCGCCAGAGCGGCGCATCAGATCCTTGCTCAGCGCCTCGCAATACATTTCGGCCAACCGCTTGGTGGCTCCTAACACCGAGACGGGCTCGATCGCCTTGTCGGTGGAGATCATCACCAGCGCGGCGCAACCGGCCGCCGCCGCCGCATCCGCGACATTGATCGAGCCGAACACGTTAGTCTTGATGCCTTCGTCCCAGTCGCATTCGAGCAGCGGCACATGCTTGAGCGCGGCGGCGTGGAAGACGATATCGGGCTTGAATTGCGCGATCAGGTTCATAATTCGGGCGCGGTCGCGGATATCAGCGATGCGGCCGGAGATTTCGGCCGTGCTCTCCTTTTCCTTCAACGCCTCGATCACGGCGTGCAACGCAGGCTCTGAGTTCTCGATCACCAGCAAACGGGCGGCGCCGAAAGTTACCAGGCGATCGCAGATTTCCGAGCCGATGGAACCGCCGCCCCCAGTGACGACGATTGATTTTCCGCCAACGAATCTTTCAAGCCGGCGGTAGTCGATCTTGACGCTCGGCCGCAACAGCAGGTCTTCGACCGCCACAGGCTGGAGTTGCGCCACCGGCCCGCCCGCCTCTAGTGACGGCAATTGGCTCATGTGCAGACCCAGGCGGCGTGCACGAATCAAGATCGACTCCGGACGCGCTTCCGGGGACAACGCCGATGGCGCCAGCACCAGGCGCATCACCTGCGTGCCCTGCTTGTGAAAATCGTCCACCACGCGCTCGAGGTCATCAATGTCACCCAGCACTGGGATGTTGCGGATCGACTGCCCGCGATCGGCTGTCGACGGCGACAGCACGCCGAGCGGCCAGATCTTCTTCACCGCGCCGCTTTCGATCGCTCGCAGCAGGACTTCAGCATCTGCCGCACGGCCGAGCACTAGCGTTGGTGTTGCATCGGCGACTCGGGCGCGTTTCAGCGTGCGCGCGTAGTGGAAATAGCGATAGGCGATGCGCAAGCCGCCGAGGAAGAACATCTGCAGCAGCCAGTAGAGGAGGATTGTGATCTTGCCGAAAAAGAACGTGCCGTAGAAGTTCGGCGCCAGCAGCACATAGTCGAGTGCGAGCAGTGACACCGCCAACACGGTGGCGGCGCGGAAAATGTCGTAAAGATCGGGAACGGAGGTGAAGCGCCACTTGTTGCGGTGCAAGCCGAACACGAAATAGACCACCGCCGCGTATGCCAGCAAAACGGGGACAAAAATCGCGAGGCCGTGCAGGCGCTCGTCCAGGCTCCTGTCCTCGAAGCGGACAAAAAATGTCAGCACGATCGCTGCGGCGGTGGCGACGAGATCGTGCAAGACGATCAGCACCTGGCGCAGTGTCAATTTCGGCAGCGATGTCATTTCGCGGTCTTCCCAGCCGGACGCTGCTTTACGCTATCGGCCGGTCGACGGATAGCTCAACAGACGGGCTTCCCCTGTTGGGCCAAATTATATCGTGAAATTCAATGATTTCCGCCGCCAGAGACCGCGGAAACCACGCAATCATTGGCTGCGGTTGACTAGCACATCGACTCTCGGCCCCCCATCCAAGCTTCATTCTCGAGGTTTTAAAAATCATAAGTGTCGGCATTGAAGCCATCAACAGCGCGCGAGCGTTCTGGAATCCGACCGAGTGGATATGAAAGAAGGCCCTTTCCGGCAAGGGAATCTTATAGGAGCAAATCATTTGACGGGAAGTGCATTAGGTCTCCAGTTTATGTTATTTCCGCGTTCGAAGAGCTCGCTATTTTCATTAGCTGGACCCAACATGCAGAACCGCGAGGATGCACCATCGCAGGCTCGCATCCTGACGAACTTACTGTTGTTGTGGCTGGCCGGTATCGCCTTGCGGCTTACCATCCTGGCGGTGCCCCCGGTGATCCCGCTCATTCATGATGATCTGCGACTGAACGCGACCCAGATCGGCATCCTCACCGGCCTGCCCTCGATGCTGTTCGCATTTGCGGCGGTGCCCGGATCACTGTTGATCGCCCGGCTCGGAGTGCACACGGCGCTAGTGGTCGGACTCGTCATGACAGCAATCGGGGGTGCGCTACGCGGCGCAATTACCGATGTGACATGGCTCTATGCCATGACAATCGCGATGGGTGCAGGCATCGCCGTCATGCAAGTGACCATGCCGCCTGCGGTGCATGCCTGGTTCCCTCGGCGCATTGGCTTTGCCACAGCTGTCTATACCAACGGACTGCTCATCGGAGAAACCTTACCGGTGGCAATGATGCTGCCGGTGATCCTGCCGCTAGTCGGTAGCTGGCAACGTGCCTTCGTTTTCTGGGCCATGCCTGTCGCTATCATCGCGTCCCTCGTTTTGATTCTTGCCCCTAGGACAAAGCTGAAAAGCGAAACAGAACTACCGACGCGCCGCCGTTGGTGGCCGGATTGGAACAGCGTATTGATCTGGCGACTCGGGATTTTGCTTGGCACTATCAACGCGACTTATTTCACGACCAATGCGTTTTTGCCGGACTATCTGCGCAGCAAAGGACAAGGCGAATGGATCAGCGCGGCCTTGTCCGGACTCAATATCGGGCAATTGCCCGCCTCGTTTGTGTTGCTGGCGATAGCCGGCCGACTAGAGAGAAAAACATGGCCCTATGTGATCTGCGGGCTCGTCTGCGTGGTCGCAACTGGCGGCATCGTGTTCGGCTCCGGCGTGTGGATCGTGGTGGCAGCCAGTTTGCAGGGCTTTGCCGCAGCCGCGATCCTCGTTCTCATATTGGCGCTGCCGCCACTGTTGAGCGCGCCAGATGATGTACATCGCGTCACCGCCGCCATGTTCACAATCAGCTACAGTTGTGCGGTGATCACGCCAGTCATCAGCGGCCTCGCTTGGGATCTCAGCCATATCGCGAGCACGGCCTTTGCGCCCGTCGCGCTGTGCGGCATCATCCTCGTCGCATTGGCGCCGGCCATCACTCACGTGCGGCCGGTAGGGAGTCACAGATGAAACCGATTCCAGTGGGCGCGAAAGGAACCTACACGCTGCGCGTGATGCCGGCGCACCTCGCCAATCAGTTCAAGGACGCGGCCCTGCCGCAAGTCTTCGCCACGCCCATGATGGTAACGGCTATGGAGAACGCCGCGCTCAACGCGGTGCGCGATTATCTCGACCCGGGCGAAAGCGCAGTCGGCACGGTTGTCAACGTCAAGCATCTCGCCGCGACACCGGCCGGCCATCAGGTCACCGCGGTCGCCGAAGTGACGAAGGTCGACGGCCGGCGGATTGAATTCAAAGTAAGCGCGCGCGACGAAATCGAGGAAATCGGCTCGGGGACGCACGCGCGCATGGTGGTGGATCTGGGGCGGCTCGATCAGCGCCTCCAGGCCAAAAAACGCCAGTAGTTCCAGACTCTTAGCATTACCCTTGCATCTCTGCCGTTGACTATTTATGCATCAATAGATAGATCAAATACGTCTATCCTGATTTATTTTACATGATCACTGGGCCTCAGATGCGGGCGGCGAGGGCGCTGCTCGGGATCGATCAGCGCGAGCTTGCGCAACGTTCCGGCCTGTCATTGCCCACCATCCAGCGCATGGAAGCCAGCGAGGGCGTCGTGCGCGGCAACGTCGACTCGCTGATGAAGCTGGTCGACGCGCTCGCCGCTAGCGGCATCGAGCTGATCGGTGAAGGCACGAGCAGCAGCGGCCGAGGCCGCGGAGTGCGGATCAAATAATGGTGGTGTTCGCACTTTATGGCGTGGCGGTGCTGTTGGTCTTAGCCCCTATCGCGGTCGCGCTCGGCGCATCGCCGCACGGCACAAGTATCGTCTATGGCACAAGCCTGATCGTAACGCTGATCTTGTGCACGATTGCACTGGTCTCCTTGTTCGAGCAGCCCCTCAACGCCAGCATAACACTACCTCTCGGCCTGCCCTGGCTTGGCGCGCATTTCCGCATCGACGCGCTTGCCGCGTTCTTTCTCACCGTCGTCAATCTTGGCGGCGCCTCGGCCAGTCTGTTCGCGCTTGGCTACGGGCGGCACGAGCATTCACCGCAGCGCGTGCTTCCATTCTATCCGGTCTATCTCGCGGGCATGAACCTCGTCATCTTGGCGGATGACGCGTTCAGTTTTCTGGTGTCGTGGGAATTCATGTCGCTGACATCCTGGGCGCTGGTGATTGCACATCATCGCGTCAGCGAGAACGTGCGTGCCGGCTACGTCTATCTGTTGATGGCAAGCTTTGGCACGCTGATGCTGCTGCTCGCCTTCGGCCTGCTCGCCGGGACGGACGGCAACTACGCTTTCGAGGCCATTAGGCTATCGCATCCATCCGCCGTGCTAACCGCTCTGGTGCTCGTGCTCACCATCCTCGGCGCCGGTTCGAAGGCAGGCGTGGTGCCGCTGCATGCCTGGCTGCCGCTCGCGCATCCGGCCGCGCCCAGCCACGTCTCCGCCCTCATGAGCGGCGTCATGACTAAGGTCGCGGTCTACGGCACGGTGCGCATCCTTTTCGACCTACTTGGCCCGCCAGCCTGGTGGTGGAGCATGCTGGTGCTCGCCATCGGTGGCATCACCGCGGTGATGGGCGTGCTGTACGCGTTGATGCAGCACGATCTCAAACGGTTACTTGCCTATCACACAGTCGAAAACATCGGCATCATCTATATCGGTGTCGGTCTTGCGCTCGCCTTCAAGGCATACGGCATGCCGGTCGCTGCCGCGCTCGCGCTCACGGCCGGTCTATTCCATGTGTTCAACCATTCGATCTTCAAGAGCCTGCTGTTCTTCGGTGCCGGCGCCGTGCTCAACGCCACCGGCGAACGCGACATGGAGCACCTTGGCGGCCTGATCCATCGCATGCCGCAGGTTGCTTTCGTTTTTCTGGTTGGCTGCGTTGCAATCTCGGCGCTGCCGCCGCTCAACGGCTTCGCGTCTGAATGGCTCACCTTCCAGGCAATTCTGCTCAGCCCGCAGCTTCCGTCCTGGGGACTAAAATTCCTGGTGCCGGCGGTTGGCGCGCTGCTGGCACTGTCGGCGGCTCTTGCCGCGGCCTGCTTCGTCAAAGCCTTCGGCGTCAGCTTCCTCGGCCGTCCCCGCACGCCGGCCGCCGCGCAGGCGCAAGAAACCGACAGCAACTCGCTTGCTGCCATGTACATCCTAGCCGCCCTGTGCCTGGTCGCCGGCATCCTACCCGGCGTCTTCATCGATGCCTTGGCGCCGGTGAGCAAGGCCATGATCGGCATTAGCATGCCGCATCAATCGGACCTGGAATGGCTCACAATCGTGCCAATCGCGGAAAGCCGCAGTTCCTATAATGGGCTGCTAGTTTTCGTCTTCGTGACGCTGTCGGGATCAAGCGCGGCCTTTGCCATCCATCGGCTGGCCTCCGACAAATTGCGCCGCGGTCCGGCCTGGGATTGCGGGTATCCGGACCCGAGCCCGGTGACGCAATACACTGCCTCGAGCTTCGCGCAGCCGATCCGCCGCGTCTACGGCACCACGATCTTCCGCGCGCGCGAGATCGGCGAAATACCGCCGCCGGGCGCCACCGCACCAGCGCGCCTGACGGTGCAGTTGCACGATCTGATCTGGGACACCGCCTACGCGCCGATCGGCGGGTTCGTCGCCTTCACTGCGAACAAGCTGAACGTTCTGCAATTCCTGACCGTCCGCCGCTATCTCACGCTGGTGTTCACGGCGCTGGTGCTGCTGCTTCTGGTACTTGCAATATGGTCGTGATCCGCGATTTCGCCCTACAGGGCATGCAAATGCTGATAGTGCTGCTGCTCTCACCGCTGCTCACCGGCTTCGTCCGCAAGGTGAAAGCTAGGCTCTTGCGCCGGCAAGGCCCACCGCTGCTGCAGCCTTATCGCGATCTGATCCGCTTGATGCGTAAGGACGTGGTGCTAGCGGAGAGTGCATCCTGGCTGTTCCGCGTCATTCCCTATATCATTTTTGCCGGCACCTGGGTGGCAGCAGCCCTGGTGCCGACCTTCGGCAGCGGCTTGCTGTTTTCCTGGTCGGCGGACCTGATTGCCATCATTGCCCTGCTCGGCAGTGCCCGCTTTTTCCAGGCGCTTGCTGGCCTTGATGTCGGCACGAGCTTCGGTGGTATCGGCTCAAGCCGCGAGGTAATGATCGCCTCGCTGGCCGAGCCGGCAATGCTGATGATCATGTTCACGCTGGCCCTGATCGCCGGCTCCACTCAGCTTTCAACCATGGCCACTTACATGGGTTCCGGCGTCGAGGGCCTGCGCGTCTCGCTTGGCCTTGCGCTGCTCGCGCTTATCATCGTGGCGCTCGCCGAGAATGCGCGCATTCCGGTTGACAATCCGGCGACCCACCTTGAGCTCACGATGGTGCACGAAGCGATGGTACTGGAATATTCCGGCCGCCATCTCGCGCTGATCGATCTCTCCTCCGAACTCAAGCTGTTGCTCTATGTGTCCGTGATTGGCTGTTTGTTCATGCCGTGGGGCATTTCCGGAGCGGAGGCCAATCCCCCCACCATCGCCCTCGGCCTTGCCGCCTATGTAGGGAAGCTCGCGGTCGGCGGTTTCCTGCTGGCGCTGTTCGAAACCGCTATCGCAAAGATGCGTGTTTTCCGCGTTCCAGCCTTTCTCGGCGCCGCGCTGATGCTCGGCCTGCTTGCCACCCTGCTGCTGTTCGTTTCTCGGAGCCTCTAATGCGCGGCATCACCTTCGACATCGCCCACATGCTGGCCGGCTCCCTGGTGCTGGTGAGCTTCATGCAGCTCTACCAGGACCGGCTCTACGCGTTGCTCAATACCTTCGCCCTGCACGCCCTAGTGCTCGCTGCCTCGGTCGCCTGGCAGGCCTTCGTGCAGGGAGCGCCGCATCTCTACCTCACTGCGCTGATCGCGCTTGTGTTCAAGGCCATTATCATTCCAATCGCGCTGCACCGAATCATCGTGCGGCTGGGCATCCACCGCGAAATCGAGACCGTGGTCGGCATCGGTCCGACCATGCTGCTCGGCATTGGCCTTGTCGCGCTCGCGATGGTGGTGATGCTGCGGGTAACGGTCGAGGCGGATCCGCTGGCACGTGAGGATCTTGCCTTTGCGCTGTCGGTCGTGCTCATCGGCCTGTTGATGATGGTAACGCGACGCAACGCGGTCAGCCAGGTCATCGGCTTCATGTCGCTGGAAAACGGCCTAGTGCTCGCCGCGACCGGTGCCAAAGGCATGCCATTGGTGGTCGAGATCAGTGTCGCCTTCTCGGTGCTGATCGCCTTCATCGTGATAGGCATCTTCCTGTTCCGCATCCGTGAGCGCTTCGACACCGTTGACGTGCAAGTGATCGATCGCTTCCGCGGAGAGGCCAGATGATCGATGCGCTAAGCGGTGTTCTGCTAATTCCTGCGGTTGCGGCGGCCCTGCTCGCCGGCATGCCCGGCTATCGCTGGAGCGCGCGGCTCAATGTGCTTGCTGCGTTCCTGAGCTTTGCAACCGCAGTTTCATTTTTCGCAGTCCAGCCGACGCCCGGTGCCTATCTGCTGGTGGACGATCTCAACAAGGTCTTCATCATGCTCACAACCCTGGTCGGCTTCACCACCAGTGTGTTCAGCGCGAGTTACATCGAGCACGAGATCGAGATCGGCAGGCTAACCCCGACTTTCGTGCGCTTCTATCACGCCATGTACCAGACGCTAATGTTCGCTATGAACCTCGCGCTCGTAGCGAACAATATTGGGCTGATGTGGGTCGCCATCGAGCTCGCGACGCTTACCACCGTGCTGATGGTCGGCATTTACCGAACACATGAGGCGCTGGAGGCCGCCTGGAAATATTTCATCCTCGGCAGCGTCGGCATTGCGCTCGCGCTTTTCGGTACCATCCTCGTTTACATGGCGGCACGGCCCGTGCTGGGCGAAGGTCTCTACGCTATGGTGTGGACGGTGCTAATCACCCGTGCGGGACAGTTCGATCCGGCGCTGCTGAACCTCGCCTTCGTGTTCCTGCTGCTTGGCTACGGCACCAAAGTAGGCTTGGCGCCTCTGCACGCTTGGCTGCCCGACGCGCATGCCGAAGGTCCAACGCCGATCTCTGCGGTGTTGTCGGGTCTGCTGCTCAACGTCGCGCTTTACGCTCTGCTCCGCTTCAAGATGCTGCTGGCGCTCAACCCGGCGGCGCTGGCGCCAGGCCCGCTGATGGTGACGATGGGCCTGATTTCTTGCGTGTTCGCAGCCTTCATGCTGTACCGGCGGCGCGACATCAAGCGGCTTTTCGCCTATTCCTCGATCGAGCACATGGGCATTATCGTGTTCGCCTTCGGCATGGGCGGCGCGTTGGCGAACTTCGCGGCTCTACTGCACATGACCATGCATTCGCTGACCAAGTCGGCGATCTTTTACGCGGTCGGGCACATTTCCCAAGTCAAGGGCACGCAGAAGATCGCCGATATGGGCGGGTTGACGGTTACCAATCCCGTGCTCGGCTGGGGCCTGGTGCTTGGAGTTGTGGCGATCGCCGGACTGCCGCCCCTCGGCATCTTCATGAGCGAATTCTTGGTGGTGAGCTCAACCTTTGCGCGTCAGCCGTGGCTCGCGGCACTGCTGGTGCTCGCCATCCTGGTCGCGCTCGGCGGCCTATTCTTGCGCCTCAACTCAATCGTGTTCGGCGAGCCGCGCGGCCCGACTGCGCCGACGGAAGCCTCCTACGTGCCGATGTTTGCGCATCTCGCCATCGTCTTCATGGCGGGCATCTATATGCCGCCGGCACTGGTTGCCGGCTTCCAGAATGTCGCGCGGCTATTGGGATAACGTCATGGCCCTGCTCGATAGCATTGCGCACAAGGACACCGCCAAACGGCATCGCCCGTGGCCACGCGTCGGCGTGAGCGATGAAGGCTGGCGACAGGCGATTGACCTGCTCGCAGGCGGCCGTGCGACGCTGCTAGGGCTGTGGGGCGATGCTCCGGACGTCCACATGGCGCTGCTGGGCGAGAAGTTCGACAACATCGCCGTGCTCACTTACACCTGCAAGAATGGAACCTATCCCAGCGTCGGGGCGCGCCATCCGCCGGCGATACGTCTAGAACGCGCGATCCGCGACCTGTTCGGGATAGAGGCAGCCCGCGCGCCGGACGCGCGCCCATGGCTCGATCTCGGCTTCTGGGACGTGCAGCACCCGCTTGGGAAAAAACATGCGGCGAAGAAACACGCGCCTTACACCTTCCTGGCGGCTGAGGGCGAAGGCCTGCATCAGATTCCTGTCGGCCCGGTGCATGCCGGAATCATCGAGCCGGGGCACTTCCGCTTTACATGCAATGGTGAGCACGTCGTGCGGCTCGAGCAGCGGCTCGGCTACGTCCACAAGGGCATCGAGTCATTGATGGCTGGCGCCTCGCTCGACGATGCAGCAAAGCTCGCATCTCGGACTTCAGGCGATAGCACAGTTGCTTATGCCTTTGCTTTTGCGCAGGCTGCCGAAGCAGCGCTGCAAATCAAGGCGCCCCCGCGTGCGACCTATCTCCGCGTGCTGATGGCGGAACTGGAGCGGCTCGCCAATCATGTCAGCGACATCGGCGCAATTTGCAACGACGCGTCGTTCGCCCTGATGCATGCGCAATGCAGTGTCCTGCGTGAGCGCACGCTGCGCGCAGCTGAGGCTTGTTTCGGCCATCGGCTGATGATGGACGCGATTGTGCCTGGCGGTAATGCGCGGGACATCACCGCCGACGGCGCCAGTCACGTGCGAAATCTGCTGGCCGAAATTCATCGCGTGTTCCCGCGCCTAGTCGAGCTCTACGACAACACCGCCTCGCTGCAGGACCGCACCGTAACGACCGGCATCGTGAAAGCCGATTACGCGCGCCAGTTCGGCACCGGCGGCTATGTCGGGCGCGCGTGCGGTCGCACTTTCGACGCGCGGCGCATGCCAGGCTATGCGCCCTACGATGCCCTGCAATTCGAGGTGCCAGTGCTGGAAGCCGGCGACGTCAACGCGCGGGTGTGGATCCGCATCCGTGAGGTCGAGCAAAGCCTTACCCTGATCGAGCAGGTACTCGGACGGTTGCCAAAAGGCGATGTGAGGATCGCGGTCAAATCGAAGGGCGAACCGTGCGAAGGGCTGGCGCTGGTGGAAGCCTTCCGCGGTGACGTGCTGGTCTGGCTGCGGCTAGACTGCAAAGGCCGCGTCGAGCGCTGCCACTTGCGCGATGCGTCGTGGTTCCAGTGGCCACTCCTGGAAACGGCGATCGAAGGCAATATCGTCGCCGACTTCCCGCTTTGTAATAAGTC
>DATMUQ010000402.1:0-5948 GCA_035563795.1 Terriglobales bacterium
GGGCTGACAATTCCTCCAAGCCGGCAAGACAAGCCAGTACCGCATGTTCTTCAGCCTGACAGAAGGGCGGCCCCCAGAAAGCCATGACGCCATCGCCGATATATTTGTCGATGATGCCGTTATTGTGCTGCACCGGCTCCGACATCAGCGCCAGATAGCGGTTGACGACCTTCACCATGCCGACCGGTGTCATGCCTTCGCTGAGATCGGTGAAGCCGCGCATATCGGAAAAGAAGATCGTCATCTCACGCCGCTCGCCGATGGCGCCGAGCCGATCCGGATTCTCGATCAGGTCCTCGATGATGCGGGGATCGACATAGCGTCCGAAGGTCTCGCGGATCCGCGCCTTGGCCCGCAATTCGCGCACCATGTTATTGAAACCGACCGTGAGTTCGCCGAGCTCATCACGGGAGGTGACCAGGATCTCGGTGTCGAGATTGCCGGCCTGGACCTGAGCCGTTCCCATCAACAAACGCTTCAGCGGCCGCAGCATGCCGTGAATGATGATCGCGCCGGTCAGGCTGCCGAGAGCCAGGGCAATCGCCAGCAACGCGAGACCGACTTTGACCGAAATCTCCTGCGCCCGGATCGCCAGGGCGCTCGCCTGATCGAGCAAAGCCCGCATTTCGCGCCGGGCTGTTTCTGCCTCGTCGTTGAGCCGGTCGCGCTCGATGTCGAGCTGCCGGCTCTGATGTCGCGCCTCGACCAGGTCCCCCTGCGCGATCGCCTGCTGCAATGCCGCCAGGGCGGCTTCATATTCCTGATGCCGCTGCTGCAAGAAATCCAGCATCGTATCCAGACGGGCGAGCCCGGGCTTGTCTTCGGCGACCGCAGGGTCGGCGACAGCCCCCTGCACCAGACGACGGACCTCCGCCAATTCGGTGACGGTTTGCTGCGACTTGTCCGCAATCGCCTGCTGCAACTGATCCTTGGACGCGGCATCGCCGACCGGCGTCAGCTGGGCCAGCAGGAGCCGGCGCACGAAGAGGCCTTCCTCCATCAAGCGCAGATTGGCCCGTGCGAGGGCGCTATAAGCCGGCACATATACCTTGTCGACCTCCTCGACCAAGGCCTGTACGCGCCGCGCCTCACGGGCATTGATCCAGGAAACCGACCCGACCAGGATCAGCAGAAAGACGATGATCCCGCCAATTTTGAACCCAACACTGAGCTTCATGCCTCCCCCAGAGCGGCTCCCCGCCCAGCACGACCGGCTTTCTTCTTTGCCGGATGGCCTTCACAGATCCCCCGACCCGGCCATTCGGCCCCAGTGTCGGTTGGGAGTCGCCCGACAGCAAGCACAACTTGAGCCGGGAATACCTGTCAATGCGACGGCGTTATCCGATGGGCGGCGTCATCCCATGAGCGACGTCTTGATTGGCCAAACAAGTCCCTGTTTTACGCAGGAGGATATCGCTGGCGGCGGCCGATTGATAAAATATGGTGGGATTATGGGGCAGACTCGGGGAGCAGCGCCTATGCATCACTTCTATCGACACCTGACCGTGGCCGGTCTGGCGCTGGCCTTTGCAGGGCTTACCCTAGGCGCGACGACACAGGCGCAGACAACCAGCGGGGTTACCTGTCCGGCCCTCATCAGGGGCGGCTCCAATCTCATCCATCAGATCGCCAGCCTGCCGGTGCCGCCGACCTGCAACCACTTCGTCGACAAGCAGAACCACCATGCCTTCAGCTACGAAGTCGAAGGCCAAATGCGGCTCGATCCCGAGGAATATATCCGCGTTGTCGTCTGGAAGACGGATGGCAAGCTGAAGGACTGGGAAGGCGCCCAGGTCGAGAAAATACTCAGCGCCGGCAAACTGCGGCCGTTCGACATGACCCTTCCCCTGCAACGCAACGGGAAACGGATTGAGGCGAACGCCTATGAGTTCGACCAGCCGGATGCGGATATGGGCACCAGTTGCCTGGTGACGGATCTTCAGGAGCAGCCGGACACGCAGACCCGGATTGTCGTCTGCCGCCAGGTGAAGCGCCACGCGCCCGATAATGAGCAATGGTGGACGGCGCTGCAGATCGCCCGCGATGACGTTCCCTTCATCCAAGGGCCGGCCCAGATCGCCTTTTGATCTAACGGGCCGTCTTCCCGGTATCGGGTCCGGACTTGACCGGGGAGGCCATGGTCAAGTCCGCATGCTATGACTGCCCTCTGCTTTTGGACAGTCAGGTGGTTGCGGCCGGTTACTTGCCGGACTTGATCACCGTCTTGATTGCCGCGCGCGGCCGGCCGGAAAGGGTACCGATCTCGCGATCCTGTGCGGCCAGCAGGGCCTTGGCACTGTCGATCTCGTTATATTCGTCGATATCCGTGCTCTTCAGCTTGCGGTTGGACAGGCGGCTGCCGTCCTCGTAAATGACGTCGAAGGAGACGAGCGTGGCGACCGGCGCCTTGGGTTTCTTGGCCATGTAATCCTCGCTATCGGGTAATGACCGGTGCCGCAGGCTCACGCTCGGCAAAAGCCCGGCGTCTGAACGCGGCATGATCGGCGTGATCTATGGAAGGCCGGCGCAATGTCCGGCGCAAAAGAGTGAAGCCTGGTCCCAGGCTTACCCTGGAACCAGGCTTCACAGCTCTCAGATGAGAGAAGACTTAGGCCGGCTGCAGGTTGCCAGCAGCGCTCTTGCCACGCTCAGTCACGACGTCGTAGCTGACCTTCTGGCCTTCGTTGAGGGTCTGCAGACCAGCGCGCTGCACGGCGGAGATGTGCACGAACACATCCTTGCTGCCGTCGGCCGGCTGGATGAAACCAAAACCCTTCTGGGTGTTGAAGAACTTAACAGTACCGATGGCCATATGGCCCTCCTGAGAAAACGCAAGTATGCGTGTTTTGCTCGATCCACCATTGAACCGAACGGGTATCCGACAGCGTTGTCTTGGAGAACCCTTTGCAGGGCAGTTAGCAAGGCGCGCCAAATATCGAATGCACCAGAGATATAAAGGCTAAAACGCCGTTAGACAAGTCCATCGCGCTAAATCGGCAATAAAAATTACCGGCCAATTCAATAAGTTACGAGTTGATGTCATCGCCACAGCTTATGGTTAACGCTCTGAAATCAGCGGATTATTCCCGCCTTGCGGGATTCCTGACCGCCCGGACCGATCTCCAGAGCTGATCTTTTGTCACGCATTCGTCACAGCGACTGACCACATCGAGGGCTCAATAGAGCGCCTTGCGGTAATCTTCCTCCAATTCGGCGTCGGCAACATGCACCTCGGCATCGCTCGGTCCCTGCTCCTGCCGGGCCTCGGCCACCTGTTCCATGATGATGCGGGCAAGGCTCGGCATGGCGGCGCGGTCGACCTGGGCCTCCTGCTGCCACAGGCGCGAGCGGCGGAATGCCTTGGCGCAATGCAGGAAGGCCTCCTCCACCGTGACGACGAGGCCGAGCTTCGGCGCCTTGCCGTCGACCGTGCTAAGGGTAAGCAGCTCGGCATCCGCGGTGATGCGCGCCGTGCCGTTGACGCGCAACGTGTCCTCGAAGCCGGGGATCAGGAAGATGAGACCGATATTGGCATTGCCGAGCACATTGCGCAGCGTATCCACCCGGGCATTGCCCGGCCGCTCCGGAATGAGCAGATGGCGGTCGTCGAGGATGCGCACGAAACCCGGCCGGTCGCCGCGCGGCGAGACATCGGCATGGCCTTCGCCATCGGCGCTGCCCATGCAGAGGAAGGGCGACAGCTCGATGAAGCGGCGGCAATGCTTGTCGAGGCGCCGCAAGGTCTTCTCCCGCGCCATCTCTCCTGGCTCGCCCATGATGGCGCGCAGCCGTTCAAGATCGGTGACAAGATGGGCATCGAAAGCCATGACTGCTCCTCATTATATGTGCTGCCGCACTATAGCATGCGGGCCTAACGCAGCCGCCTTCCTATAACCGCCCTCGTTACAATCGACCGAGGCGGGCGAAATCGGCCTTCAGACGGGGAATCGCGAAGTCGAAGAAGCGCCGTACCTTCGGCACCGACAACCGGCCTTCCGGGGTGATGAGATGCACTGGCAGGGCCGCCCTTTCATCGTCGCGCCAGACCACCACCAGCTTGCCCGACTGCACCTCCTCCGCCACCTGATAGGAGAACAGCCGGGTGAGGCCGCGCCCCTCGACGGCAGAACCGACAGCCGCCTCCACGGTATTGACGGTGAGACGCGGCTGGATGCGGATCTGCTGCGGCAGCGCGCTGCCCGGGTGCGGTGGGAAGGTCCAGTGCTCGGGGCCGTGTGCCGTCATGGAGATGCAGGGATGCTGCAGAATATCGGCCGGCTCGCTGATCCTCGGCCGACCCTTGCGATAGCTCTCCTCGAGATAGCCGGGTGCGGCACAGACGATCCGGCTCACCTGGCCGACACGGATGGCGATCAGGCTTGATTCCGGCAGATGGGCGATGCGTAGCGAGACGTCGATCCCCTCCTCCACCAGGCTGATATGGCGGTCGAGCAGCAGCAGATGCGCCCGCACCGCCGGATACTCATCGAGGAAATCATCGATGATCGGCCGCAGGACCAGGCGGCCGCTGAAAGCCGGGCCAGTCAGGGTGAGGAGACCGCGCGGCGCCGCCGTCTCGCCCGCTGCCAGCAGATCGGCCTCTTCGAGATCGGTCAGGATGCGACGGCAGGCGGCAGCATAGCGCTCGCCGGCCTCGCTCAGGCGGATGGTACGGGTGGTGCGGTGCAGAAGCTCGGCGCCGACATGGCTTTCCAGCAGCGCGATCGCCCGTGACACCGCCGTTGGTGATTTCCTGAGGCGGCGGCCGGCGCCGGCCAGGCTGCCCTCATCCAGCGCCGCCACAAAGACCCGCATGGCGTCGATCCGGTCCATTCTGGCCTCCACCGCATCATTATACCGACTATCGGCATAATGACTTACAAATTCAGATTATTCACCCAAATTCGGTAAAAGCATACCTTCCAGTCATCGGCAGCGGAAAAGCCGCCCGAGAGATCACTCACTGAGACCACAAACCGACCCGATCAACCTGCAGCGGCATCACCGTGGTGGAAAGGGCGGCGCTCAACCCGAACATAACTCGTAGAGAAAAGGTGTCATCATGTCGAAAGAGCAGAAAGTCGTCATCGTTACCGGCGCTTCGCAGGGTCTGGGCGCGGGATTTGTCGCCGCCTTCCGTGAACGCGGCCACAAGGTCGTCGCCACCTCGCGCTCGATCAAGCAGGGCAGCGATGAGAACGTCGTCGCCGTCGCCGGCGATATCGGTGACCCGGCCACCGCTGAGCGCGTCGTCAAGACGGCGATCGAGCGTTTCGGTCGCGTCGATACTTTGGTCAACAATGCCGGCATCTTCACCGCGAAGCCCTTCGTCGATTTCACCATCGAGGATTACAACAACAATCTCTCGACCAACCTGCATGGCTTCTTCCATATCACCCAGCGCGCCGCAGCTGAGATGCTGAAGCAGAAGAGCGGCCACATCGTCAGCATCACCACCACCATCGTCGACCAGCCGATGCGGGGCGTGCCGGCGGTGCTGGCCAGCATCACCAAGGGCGCCATCAATGCTGCCACCCGCTCGCTGGCGATCGAGTATTCCGATCAGGGCATCCGCGTGAATGCGGTCGCCCCCGGCATCATCAAGACGCCGATGCATGCGCCGGAGACCCATGACTTCCTGTCGAAGCTGCACCCGATGGGCCGCATGGGCGAGGCGAGCGAAATCGTCGATGCCGTGCTGTATCTTGACGGCGCAGATTTCGTCACCGGCGAGGTGCTGCATGTCGATGGCGGCCAGCATGCCGGCCGCTGGTAAGTGAACAGGGCGGATATGAAGGGGAGTTAAGATCATGCCTTACGTCAATATCAAGGTAACCCGAGAGGGCACCGCACCCGGCCAGACGGCGACCACGCCGGAACAGAAGGCGGAATTGATCAAGGGTGTGAGCGAATTGCTGCTCAAGGTGCTGAACAAGCCGCTGGCCGCC
>DATMUQ010000403.1:0-3426 GCA_035563795.1 Terriglobales bacterium
GGGCGCGGCGGTTTCGGCCGCCTCGTGCTGCGGCGCGCGGCGCCCTTGCGGATGCTTGTGGCCCTTGCCGGTCATCGTCGTTCCTCTCTCGCTCTCACCAGACCACGCCATTGCCATGCAGCATGGCGGCGAGATCCGAAAGCGAAAGGCCGACGACATTGCTGTAGGAACCGGCAATGCTGCGGATGAAAGCGGCGGCGCGGCCCTGGATGGCATAGCCCCCGGCCTTGCCGTGCCATTCGCCGCTGGCGATATAGCGATCGATCTCGTTCGGCTCCAGCCGCTTCAAGATCACATCGGTCTCGACCAGGCGGGAGATCTGCCGGCCATCGGGCAGTGCAACCGCGATGCCGCCCCAGACCTGATGACGGCGGCCGCTCAGCAGCTTCAGGCAGGCGCGCGCCTGTTGCTCGGTTTCCGCCTTCGGCAAGATGCGACGGCCACAGGCAACGACGGTGTCGGCGGCGATGACGATGGCGCCTGGATGGCGGGCGGCGGCAACGGCGAGTTTCTCTTCCGCCATGCGCCGCGCATAAGCGCGGGGCAACTCGGTGCGAGCGTGGTTCTCATTGATTTCCGGCGGATCGACCCGATCCGGCTCCAGACCGATCTGGCGCAGGAGGTCGAGGCGGCGCGGCGAGGCCGAGGCCAGCACGACAGGCGGCCGCGTTGCGGCCTCAATCGTACCGCTGGTCGATCCGGCAAGTGTCGATTCAGCGGACGGGGACATTGTCGTTGAGGTTTGATGCAGGGCCATGCTGGCTCAGCCATTTCCTGACAGGGCGTTGCCTCATTGGGCGTCGCCCGGCCGGGCCAGTCCGGCCGGATTGCTTATTTGAAGCGGAAAGTGATGCGGCCCTTGGTGAGATCATAGGGCGTCATTTCAACATTCACACGGTCGCCAGCGAGCACGCGGATGCGGTTCTTGCGCATCTTGCCCGAGGTATGGGCCAGCACTTCATGTTCGTTATCGAGCTTCACGCGGAACATCGCATTGGGCAGCAACTCGGTCACCGTACCCGAGAACTCGATCGAATCTTCCTTCGCCATTCCTTCTCCTTCGGCGGAACCGGGCGAGTCAGTCTCGGCCTGCGGAATCCGCGATTTGGGCGCGGATCATACTCATTTCGGGGAAATCCGCAATAATTGGAAAAAGCCTTTTATTTCCTATATTTGCGGTGCGCCGAAGGTGGGGAAGCGACGGCGGATACGCTGCATCAGCCCATCCCTCACCTGGCGATAGGCCTCCAGCCGGTCCTCGCGATTGCCTTCGATGATGCTGGGGTCGAGGGTATTCCAGAACTCGACATCGCAGGCCATGGTGCGGGTCATGTCGACCGCCTTGTGCTGCGCCTCCGGCGACAGCGAGATGATCAGGTCGAAGGAGGTATCTTCGAGATCATCGAAGGTCTTGGAGCGATGCTTGGCGAGGTCGATGCCGATCTCATCCATTACGGCAACGACGAAACCGTCGATCTCCTGCGAGCGCACCCCGACCGAATCCACGAAGATCCGGGTGCCGTGCATCTGCTTCAGCAAGCCTTCCGCCATCGGCGAGCGGATCGCGTTATAGGTGCAGCAGAAGAGCACGCTACCCGGCAACCCCACCATAGGTCAGGTCCGGAAATAGAGGCTGCAGATGAGCGTGAAGAGGCGCCGCGCCGTGTTGTTGTCGAGCTCCACCTTGCCGGTGAGACGATCGCGCAGTACCACCGAGCCCTCGTTATGCAAGGCACGGCGGCCCATATCGATGGCCTCGATCTGTGACGGGGTCGAATGCCGGATCGCCGCGTAATAGCTGGCGCAGATATCGAAATATTCCTTCACGATGCGGCGAAACGGGGCGAGCGACAGGATGAAGCGATAGACCGGCTGATCGCCGGTATCGCGGATGTCGAAGTTCAGCCGGTTTTCTTCGATCGACAAATGCAGATGGAAGGGGCCGGGATGATCGACCGCGGGAACGAAGGAGTTCTCCTCGATCAGGTCGAAAATGGCGATCGCCCGCTCATTCTCCACCTCGGGGCTGCGCCGTGCCGTGGTCTCCTCATCGAGCTCGATCTTGACGATCCGATGTGTCGCCGATGCCGGCTTGGCTTCGCCCGCATCGCTTGCGGCCACCATATGCCCTATCCTTGCTGCCAGCCCCGAAATCGCGTGCCGTCGCCGGTGCCCCAGGGGTCAGCCGGCGGGTCGCCTGACTAACCTAAGCCGCATCCACGACCTGGCGCAACCTCTCGACCCAGCCGCCAATCTCCTCCGGATAAGTTTTCAGCGCTGTCCGATTGACGACCAAGCGGGAGCTGACATCGGCAATATGCTCGACCTCGACCAGGTTATTAGCCTTCAGGGTCGCACCGCTGGAGACCAGGTCGACGATGCGGCCGGCCAGGCTCAGGGTCGGGGCCAGTTCCATGGCGCCGGAGAGCTTGATGCATTCCGCCTGCACGCCCCGGGCGGCGAAATGCGCCTGGGTGATATTGGGATATTTGGTGGCGACACGGATATGCGACCAGCGGTCGGGATCATCGCCGGCCGACATGGCGACGGGCTCGGCCACCGACAGGCGGCATTTGCCGATCTTCAGATCGACCGGGGCATAGATCTCCGGATAGTCGAATTCCAGCAGCACGTCATTCCCGGCGATGCCGAGATGCGCAGCGCCGAAAGCAACAAAGGTTGCTACATCGAAGCTGCGCACCCGGATGATCTCCAGCCGGGGATCATTGGTGCGAAAGCGCAGCGCACGGGAATCCTCGTTGTCGAACTCCGCCTCCGGCACGATGCCGGCCTGGCGCAAAAGCGGCATTGCCTCCTTGAGGATGCGGCCCTTCGGCAGCGCGAGAACGAATGTCTCCGTTTCGGGAGTGGCCGGCAGCGCGCTCATCACTTGCGTCCGAATGCCGCCGACTTCGCCGCCTGGCCACCGTCATGCTGCGGCTGCCACTGGGTCGGCCAGGATTCGCCGAGATCCTGCAGGAAGAGATTGAGCGCCTCGACCTCGAGCTGGATGACACCGCCACCGGCGAAAACGAAATCGAGCTTGCCCTCGGCATAATTGAGGGTCAGCAGATCGAGGAACTGGTCGGGCCGGTCGCGATTGATGTCGCGGCTGCGCACCGCGAGGACGCGGTCGATACAAAGCCCGCTATGGGTACGCTGATGCGCGCCGGCATAGGACTCATCCTCGAAAGAGGCATCGCCCGATTGCGCAGGCGTGCCGGCTTTCGCCGGTTTGCCGGCGCCATTGTTGCGCTCCCACTGGAAGCGATTGACCACCATGATGAAGCGCCGCTCGGCTCCGAGATAGCGCATCTCGTTCAACGGCACCAAGGCATCCTGCAGGCAGGAGGCGACGACCGCCAGATCATCCGCGTCCCGCGCAATCAGTTTCAAGCCACGTGTCGCCATCGTATCGTCGTCCCC
>DATMUQ010000404.1:0-2907 GCA_035563795.1 Terriglobales bacterium
TGCCAATCGTCATCGGCGGCACCGGGCTCTATCTGCGCTCGTTGATGGAGGGCATGTCGCCAATCCCCGACGTGCCGCCAGCGCAGCGCAGCGCGGTGCAGGAACTGCTGCGCGAGATCGGGGTCACCGCGTTGCATGCAAGGCTCAGCGCGCGCGATCCGGCGATGGGGCGCAAGTTGCATCCCAATGACAGCCAGCGGGTGATGCGGGCCTGGGAGGTGCTGGAGGCGACGGGGAAGTCATTGGCCGAATGGCAGCAGCAGCCCAGCATCCCGCCTGCCGGCTTACGCTTCCAGCCTTGGGTGGTGCTGCCGCCCCGCGAGCAGCTTTATGCCGCCTGCGATCGGCGCTTCGAGCTGATGATGGATCGCGGCGCCCTGGCGGAGGCCCGGGCGGCTTTGGAGCTTTACGGCGCGGATATTCTCGATCAGCCCGGAGGAAAGGCCCTGGGGTTTGCCGATCTTGCTGCCGTGTTGGATGGCCGTGCGGAACTCGACACTGCCATTGCTGCGGCGCAGCAGGCGACCCGGAATTACGCCAAAAGGCAGACCACCTGGTTTCGGCATCAACTTGGAAATGCTAATTTTATATCTCCTGATATAGATAGTATGAAATTTTCAGAAAGTTCTCTGCGAAAAATCTTTCAGAATATTCGCGATTTTGGGTTGACCGCCTGAAGATCAGCCACTAATTTCCGACGGCTTCCGCGGCTTTCCGCCCGGAAATGCGAATTTTTGTCTCGAAGCAGGGCAATTCGCGCCTGCAACAGACCCAAACTGAGGACGAGATTATGGCCAGCGAACCGATCCTGGGCGCGGAGATCATTGTCAAAGCGCTGATCGACCAAGGGGTTGAGGTGATCTTTGGCTATCCCGGCGGGGCCGTGCTGCCGCTTTATGATGCCTTGTTCAAGCAGAACCAGATCAAGCACATCCTGGTTCGCCATGAGCAGGCGGCGGTGCATGCGGCCGAGGGATATGCGAGATCCACGGGCAAGGTCGGCGTCGTCCTCGTTACCTCCGGCCCGGGTGCGACCAATGCGGTCACCGGCCTCACCGATGCCCTGATGGATTCGATTCCGCTGGTCTGCCTCACCGGCCAGGTGCCCACGCATCTGATCGGCAATGACGCCTTCCAGGAAGCGGACACCACCGGCATCACCCGGCCCTGCACCAAGCACAATTACCTGGTGAAGTCGGTCGATGACCTCTCGCGCACGGTCCACGAGGCGTTCCATGTGGCGCGCAGCGGCCGGCCGGGCCCGGTCGTCGTCGATCTGCCGAAGGACGTGCAGCAGACCAAGGGCGAATACGTCAATCACGCCGGCCAGCGCCATCGCAGCTATAATCCGACCGTGAAGCCGGATCGCCAGCAGGTCGAGGCCGCCATCAACCTGATGGCGACGGCGAAGAAACCGCTCTTCTATATCGGCGGCGGCGTGGTCAATTCCGGCCCGGCAGCTGCGCAGCTGCTGACCGAATTCGTGCGCCTCACGGGCTTCCCCTGCACCCAGACCCTGATGGGCCTCGGCGCCTTCCCGGGTTCCGATCCGCTGTCGCTCGGGATGCTCGGCATGCATGGCATGTACGAAGCCAATTGGGCGATGCATGATTGCGACGTGATGATCAATATCGGCGCGCGTTTCGATGACCGTGTCACCGGCAAGGTCAGTGCCTTCGCGCCGAATTCGAAGAAGATCCATGTCGATATCGATCCGAGCTCGATCAACAAGAATGTCCGCGTCGACATTCCGGTGGTCGGCGATGTCGGCCATGTGATCGAAGAGATGATGCGCATCTGGAAGGCGCGGCAGATCCGCCCCGATGCCAAGGCGCTCAGCGCCTGGTGGGAGCAGATCAACAAGTGGCGTGCGCGTGATTGCCTGCGCTACAAGGCCACCAATGACGTGATCAAGCCGCAATACGCTTTGCAGCGCCTCTATGAGGCGGCGAAGAAGAAGGACTTCTACATCACCACCGAAGTCGGCCAGCACCAGATGTGGGCGGCGCAGTTCCTGAAGTTCGAGAAGCCCAATCACTGGATGACCTCGGGCGGCCTCGGCACCATGGGCTATGGCCTGCCGGCGGCCTCCGGTGTGCAGGTGGCGCATCCGGAAGCCTTGGTGGTCGATGTCGCCGGTGAAGCCTCGATCATGATGAACATCCAGGAGCTCTCGACCCTGGTGCAGTATCGCCTGCCGGTGAAGGTCTTCATCCTCAACAACCGCTGGATGGGCATGGTGCGGCAGTGGCAGGAATTGCTGCATGGTGGCCGCTACTCGGAAAGCTACAGCGACGCGCTGCCGGATTTCGTCAAGCTCGCCGATGCCTTCGGGGCCAAGGGCCTGCGGGCAACCAAGGTCAGCGAGCTTGATGCTGTCATCAAGGAGATGATCGAGACGCCGGGTCCGGTGATCGTCGATGTTGCCGTCGACGAGAAGGAAAATTGCTTCCCGATGATCCCCTCGGGCGCCGCGCATAACGAAATGCTGCTGGGGCCGGAAGATCAGTCGGCGAAGCCGATCTCGGAAGAAGGCATGGTGCTGGTCTAAGACCTCGTGCGCGAGAAGCGCGCGGCGTACTTGCGCGCAAATGCGCGCGGGCGGATCAGTAATCGGATGGATGGATTGAAGGAGTAAGCGGGCGTGGAGCAGGGGCATATTGAGCGGCACACGATCTCCGTCTTGGTGGATAACGAGGCGGGTGTGCTGGCGCGGGTGATCGGGTTGTTCTCCGGTCGCGGTTACAACATCGAGAGCTTGACGGTGGCGGAAGTCGATGCCGAGGCACATACCTCGCGCATCACCGTCGTCACCAGCGGCACGCCGATGATCATCGAGCAGATCAAGAACCAGCTTCGCCGCCTGGTACCGGTGCACCGGGTGACCGACCTGACCATGGACGGCCC
>DATMUQ010000405.1:0-2646 GCA_035563795.1 Terriglobales bacterium
ATTGCCTGGGATCTGCCGATCACCAGCGCCTTCAGCGATCCGGCGGCGGGGCGCCGCTATTGGGAGATTCCCGGCTTTGCCCGGGTACCCTGTGGCGGCACGCATCTGCGTCGCAGCGGCGAGGTCGGCAGGATCGCGCTCAAGCGCCGCAATATCGGCAAGGGCAAGGAACGTATCGAAGTGCTGCTGCAGGACTAGCGTTAGGCACTTTCCTGGGCGCGGCGTTCCCGCCAGGCATCCTGGAGCTGATAGGTCCAGTAGGTAAGCTGTGCCGCTGCCTTGCCGAAGATGCCGCCATTCCAATCGAGGGCGAAGGGGGCAAAGAGCCGATAGCGGTCGCTTGCACCCGTGATAGCCTCCGCGATCACCTTGCCGCCGATCGCCGTCGTGTTCATGCCATGGCCGCCGAAAGCCGTGCAGTACCAGATGCCCGGTGTGAGCCGGCCGATCTGCGGCATCAGGTGCCTTGCATAGGACATCAGGCCCGACCAGGCGAGCTCCACCTTCAGCGGCGATAACTGCGGGTAGGTCGTCACCATTTCCCGCCGCAGCAACTGGGCCAGATTCTGCGGATCGGCAGTACGTGTGGTGATGCGGCCACCCCAGAGGATGCGATCGCCACGGACGATGCGGTAGTAATCGCCGGCACGACGGTCATCGCCGATTGCGGCCGTCGTGTTGATCGCCGCTTGCACCAGCGCGGCATTGGCTTCGGTCAGCAGCACATAGGTGGCGATCGGCAGGAAGCTGCGGGTGAGGGCCGGACACAGCCGGTCGGTATAGCCGCCGCCAGCCAGCACAATTTCCTGGCAATGAATGGTGCCGCCCGGCGTCGTCACATCTTGCCGGCCATTGCTGCGCGTGATCGAGACGGCAGGGCTATCCTCATAGATATGACCGCCGAGACGTCGGATCTCGCGCACTAGAGCACGCGCATAGTTGAGCGGATGGAAGTGAAAGGCATCCGGGGCGAAGAGGGCCTGGTGGTATTTAGCGGAACGCAAAACCGACCGCAATTCCGTGCGCTGCATCAGCACGAGATGCTGACCGAAATCACGGTCCATTTTGTCGCGATAGGCGGCGAGACCGATGGCATCGTCGTAGCGGATGGCGCCGATGATGCCGTCGCTGCGTTCGGCGTCGTGGATGGCAAGATCGCGAATATTGTTGGCGACGATATCGACGCCTTCCATTGAGAGACGATAGAGTTGCTTGCCCTGATCGGCGCCCGCCTTGCGGCTGATTTTCTCGAGATCGCAGGCATAACCGGGAGAGACAAAGCCGCCATTGCGACCGGAGGCACCCCAGGCCACGCGCTTTGCTTCCAGCACTGTCACCATGCGACCGCGACGGCAGAGTTCCAGGGCCGTGGTCAAGCCGGCGAGGCCGCCACCGATGATGCAGATATCGGTCTGGTGATCCGATTGCAGAGCCGGATAGCATTCGTCATTGGTGAGATGGCGCTTGTAGTAGGTATCGATGTAATCAGCGGGCATCGGTATCGGCCTGACTCAGTCGCCGGGATAGCGGATATTCAGCACTTCCAATGCCTCAAGGCCGTTTGGCGTGCGCAGTTTGACGGTATCGCCGACACGTGCCTTCAGGAGCGCGCGGGCGACCGGCGAGACCCAGCTGATACAGCCGGGCGCAGTGTCGATCTCGTCGATGCCGACAATGGTGACGGTTTCTTCGCTGTCATCCTCGCGGGCATAGGTGACGGTGGCGCCGAAGAAGACCTGGTCGCGACGGGTCTGGCGGGCCGGATCCACCGCCTCGGCATTAGCGAGGCGCTTATCGAGAAAACGCAGCCGTCGGTCGATCTCGCGCAGCCGCTTCTTGCCATAGATATAGTCGCCGTTCTCCGACCGGTCGCCGTTGCCCGCCGCCCATTCGACCACGCGGACGATCTCCGGCCGGTCGACGGTCCAGAGATGTTGGCGTTCTGCCTTCAGGCGATCGAGGCCGGCCGGGGTGATGTAATTCTTGCTGCCGGCCGGGATCGGCGCGACTTCATCGTCATCATCTTCGGGGCTGTAATCGGTTTCGCTGTTCATCATCAACTCAGTTAGAAAGCGTCACTTCCCGCCGAGAATGACGAGCTCATGCGACAGGCGGTTCATCGATTGGAAGCCATCCTTGGTCACCAGGATCTGGTCTTCCAGATTGAAGCCGCCGAAGCCGTCGATATAGAGCGGGATCTCATAGGCGAGTACCATGTTTTCCACGAAAGGCTCGTCGGTATCGGCGGAAATGAAGGGCCATTGTTCGGAGAAGATGGAATGACCGATGCCATGGCCGATATGACCGCGGCTATACCCGATCAGCCCTGCTTGCTGCAGCACCGTGACGGCTGAGTTATAGGCATCGGAGAGGCGATTACCCGGTTTCACCTGGGCGAGGCCGGCGGCAAAGGCCGCTTCGATATGGCGGTGCAGGCGACGCTGTTCATCGTTTGCTGCGCCAAAGACGAAGTTGCGTGAGCAATCCGATGAATAGCCATCGATCACACAACCGACATCGGCCTTGATGACACTGCCGGTGGCAACACGGCCGCCGGGTCGCCAGGGATCGGTGCCGATGCTGATATATTCCCAGCTCGCCACGGCGCCGCTAATGCCGCGCGCCTTGGCCTCGGCAGCGACGCCA